>JBKTKK010000360.1:0-2175 GCA_047242405.1 Lachnospiraceae bacterium
TAGAATAACATCACTTAAGTAAGAAACATACAACAATTATGTCATAGAATACAAGAAAAACGGAATAGTTTCCTTAATAACCTTTGGTTCGATTAAACTTTCTGAATTTTTGAGGAGTAATCCCTTGTAATTCTTGAAACTTCCTTATGTAATAACTCGAATGATTATACCCCGATTCCATCGATATTTCTGTAATGGAAAGGTCGGAATGGATTAGTAGATATTTTGATTTTTCAATCCGTAGTTCGTTTATATAGGATACTAATGTCTTTCCCATATATTGTTTAAATACTTTCATTAAATAGGAATCACTGTAGTGCACAAGGTTTGCAAGATCACGAACCGATAAATCTTCTTTATAATGAGACTCTATATAGTCTAAAATCGCTTTAATCGATGCGACTGTTTTGTGATCTACGCCTTCTGCTGGCAATATATAATGCTCCCTTAATAAAATAAAAAACATGGCAAAAAATAAACTCTTTAATTCAACATAAAAATAAGGTTCTTTTTCTCGATAAGTACGTATTATTTTAAGATAAATCTTCAGGAACTCTTCATAACAAGGCTCGTTATTTCGGATGATATGAGCGATTTCAATCTCATTTTTGATTAACGGTTCTATGAGCCCCCTTTGACAAAGATCTCCTATTTGCCCATAAAGTATACTTAGATCAAATACGAGGCTTTTAAAATGCAAAATATTCTTTCGATCGGTTCGAATATAATGGATCATTTCTTTGCTAATGAGAACGATATCACCCTCTGAAACATGTATTACCTCTTTATTTAAGCGAAATATACCTTTTCCTTTTGTGATATAAACAATTTCCATCTCTTTATGCCAATGGGTATAGACTGCCTTGTAAATTTCACAATTATCTTCATAAACTTCCAAAGGAAGTTCACTTGTACCATGCTGTTCTAATTCCTTCAATGTATCATCAACATGTTCAAGATTTTTTTCCTTTTTCTTATCCAAAAAAACAACCACCCTTCCTTAGTAATATGTTTTTCCTTCTTCTATTAAATTTGCAACGCCATCTTTGACATCCAACAAACTTACTGCACAATTTTTATGGAAACCATCATTCCAGAATTGAGCAATGGAATTCCCCTTTATGCTACTTAACAACCCTCGTACTGCAGCTCCATGGGTTGCTACTAATATAATATCGTTCGCACACGCTTTATTATGTATTAATTCATTTAAAAATTCGGTTGTTCTCCCACAAAGTGACGAAATTGATTCTCCTCCGTTTGGCACCTTATATCGTTCTGGCTCATCAAAAAAATAATGAAAATCCGGATCTGGAATATTATAATTATCTTTTGCATTGCATAACCCTTCATATTCCCCAAAACTAATTTCCAGTAGTCGGTTATCTGCAATTACATCTATCTGTCTTCCTTCTAATATAATATTGGCGGTTTCCATGGCTCGGGATAAAGGACTTGAAAATGCCTTTGTAAAGGGTACCTCTTTTAAAGCCTCTGCTGTGCGCTTTGCTAACTTTTTACCATTTTCATTTAAACTTATATCTGATTGTCCCTGAAGCCTCCGCGCTTTGTTCCAATCCGTTTCTCCATGTCTTATTATGTATATTTTCATATTGGAATTTTATCCTACCTTTCTTACGTACAACAATAGAAACTCACACTATTATACCATAAAACCCCATAAAAAAATCCATATCTTAATTTTCCGTTAGAACTTAGGAAAATGATATGGATTTTTACAATATTAAACTAGATTAAAATAAAATACAGAATGAAGATTATATTTAACCCCCATACAATTGGGCTAACTTCTTTTCTTTTACCGGTGGCAACCATTGCTACTAAATATGTGATAAATCCTAGTGCAATGCCATAGGAAATGGAGTAGCTAAGAATCATTGTAATAATTGTAACAAATCCAGACGTTGCACATACAAAATCATCCCAATCTACACCACCCAACTGTTGTGCCATTAAGATACCCACAACGATTAAAGCCGGTGCTGTTACTGCATTGGTAACCGTGGCTAACACAAGTGGAGCAAATAAAATTGAAATTAAAAAACAAAGACCCGTTATGCAGGAAGTTAAACCAGTACGTCCACCAACTTCTACCCCAGAAGAAGACTCTACATAAGAAGTAACCGTAGAAGTACCTAATACAGCACCTGCAAC
>JBKTKK010000361.1:0-2173 GCA_047242405.1 Lachnospiraceae bacterium
TCACAAATTTATCTGCAAATAAACCTATTTTACTTATGATGGGTGGTAGTACAGGATCACGGGTCGTAAATACAGCGCTTAGGAAAATACTCCCTCAATTATTAGATCAATTTCAAGTGATTCACTTATGTGGAAAAGGGAATATTGACACTTCCCTAAAAATGGAAGGATATCGTCAATATGAATATATAAGTAAAGAATTAAAAGATTTAATGGCAGCAGCGGATGTTGTACTATCGCGTGCTGGTGCCAATGCCATATGTGAATTATTGGCATTAAAAAAGCCAAACATATTGGTTCCTTTATCTGCAGCAGTTAGCCGGGGTGACCAAATTTTAAATGCGGCATCTTTTGAAAAACAAGGATTTTCTTATGTTGTACAAGAGGAGAATATGAACGAAGAAACTCTTTATAAAGCAATTATGGAAGTATATTCTAATAGGAAGAAGTATATATCCGCTATGGAGCAAAGTCAGCTGTCAAATGGGGTAGATGTCATTCTACAGTTAATAAAGGATCTTGTATAAATGGTGTGGTTTTGGAAATAACAGTAGGTGGACCTATTATAAATGGTAGATAAAGGAGGAACTATGATTGGAATTATAGGTGCAATGGATGAGGAAGTTGCAAAAATTAAAGAATATATGAAGGATGTGGAAATATTTACGAAGGCAGGAATGCATTTTTATAAAGGTACCTTATCTGACAAAGGGGTAGTAGTGGTACGCAGTGGAATTGGGAAAGTAAATGCAGCCATATGTACACAGATATTAGCAGATGATTTTCATGTAGAGGCTGTAATTAATACTGGTATTGCGGGTTCCTTAGATAGTCACATTAATATTGGAGATATTGTGTTGTCAACGGATGCATTACAGCATGATATGGATGCAACTGCCTTCGGTTATCCATTGGGACAGATTCCTAGAATGGATACCTTATCTTTTGAAGCGGATAAAAACTTAATTTCTATTGCTAAAAAAAGTTGTGAAAAGGTTAATCCAGATATAAAAGTGTTTACAGGGCGTATTGTGAGTGGTGATCAGTTCGTGTCAAGTAGGGAAATAAAGGAGAAAATTGTAGAAAATTTTGCTGGCTTATGTACAGAGATGGAAGGAGCAGCAATTGCACAGGCTGCTAGGCTTAATAATATACCATTTTTAATTGTCCGAGCCATCTCAGACAAGGCGGATGAGAGTGCTCATGTCGATTATCCAACCTTTGAAGCATTGGCAATTGAACACTCTGTTAAGTTAATATTAGAACTTACAGAAAAAATCTGATAGGAAGTTTTGTCATAATTTTACGATGGATTATAAGCGCACCTTTTATTTTTTTCGGCTATAATAGCAACTATCCGGAGAAAAGGAAATGAAAGGGGCGTTTTTATTATGTTAGAGTATTTAAAACAGGGTTATGCACTGTACGCAATGGTTGGGGTAAGTTTATTAGGTATTATAGGAAAGTTGGCAGCCAACCACATTTACAAAAGATTAATCAAACAATCAGAGAATATAGGTACAGCAAAAGATAAGTATTTAAAGCAGATAAAGGCAAAGTATGAGACCGCTTACCGTACCAATGAAGGAATTCATAATATCCCAGTATTTATTGAAAAAAGTTTCTATCGTTATAAACGTTTTGGCTTTCGTTTACAGAAATTGGACAACTTTGCAACCCAAGGAGCCTTGCTTTGCTTTTTAATTGGACTTGTAGCAACGTTGACTGGATTTTTATATGATGCAGATATGAAGACATTAGTGGTTCAATTTTCTGCAGGAATTATTTTGGGAGTGAGTATGATCCTTTTTGACGGTATAACAGATACAATGTCAAAGAGAGAAGCGTTGTTAGTACATATCCAGGATTATCTGGAAAACCATTTAACGGTTCAATTAATGAAGACAAAAGTATCTGTAAAAGAGCCTACGTTACGCCCTTCCATTCGGGGTGGTATGAGAGATGATATTTTTGTTCGTAGAAAGGAAGAAAAGGTAGACAAGTTCGCAAGTCAGGAGGCTGCAGTGGCGAAAGAAGAGCCAGAAGAATATCATTTTACAGAAGAAGGGAAAGAAAGATTTACGAATAGAAAGGTTGCTAGACGCAAAGAATTAAAGAGAGAGGACAAAGAAAGAACAAATAATGTTGCAGAATCCTCGGGTAGTATAGGGGC
>JBKTKK010000362.1:0-2160 GCA_047242405.1 Lachnospiraceae bacterium
GCCTTTTAGAACAAGAACCATATAAAGAAAAAATTAAGAAATACAATGAAATACTTTCTTTTGAATCTTTAACGCAAGACAGTGGTATATATGAGAAATACTTACAAGATATTCAAAGCATGGATCGTACAAATAAGAAAAAAGTTGCGATAGAGAAAAAAATTATTCAATTGAAAGAAAATAATATGGAGGAGTGGCATAAGCAAAAGGACGCGTTAGAACAAACGGTGAAGTTAAAAATGTCACAAAAAGAACGATGCACGTTTGAAAGTCGAGAAAAGCAGAGAATGCTTGAACGTTTTGCTTCGGATATCATTTCCCTTCAAGAGACGTTATCGTCACTGCAGCAAAATTTTGTGATGAATTCCGAAAGAGAGGAGGCTTTTTTCGCCTACTCGGATAATTTGAATTTACGGAAGATTGAGCAACTAAAAGTAGAAATGGAAAAAAAGAAGAAAAAAGAAGAGGGGGAAAGTGAAAAGGAATTTAATATTCTTGTATCGGTTCGTGAAAGCTATGGAAAAGCGTTTAGTTATCGTGGCTTTTCCATTAGCTCGAAAGACAATGATAAATACGATGCATTATTAAATGAGCTCTATAGCGACAAACTTCCTATTTTTATGGAAAAGGCAAATGAGCAGGCAAAGGTTGCAGTTTATCATTTTAAGACCGACTTTATTTACAAGATAAGAGACGCAATTAAAGAGGCTATTCAGCAAAAAGATGATTTAAACCGCATTCTTGCAAATGCGGATTTTGGTAAGGATCGTTATCGTTTTATTATAACGAAAAACAAAGGGGAAGATGGGAAATTTTTTGATATGTTCATGGACGAAAACCTTGAGATTAACCCTACTAATTTATCAAACAATATGGAAAATCAAATGAACATTTTTACGATGGAACATGAAGAGCATTATCGGAATTTAATCAATGAATTAATTGATATGTTTATGCCTCCCGATAATGATGATCCACGTGCACTAGAGGAATCCAGAGCAAATATGGAGAAGTATACGGATTATCGAACTTATTTATCTTTTGATATGGAGCAGATAATAGAGGGAATGCCTCCGATGCGCTTAAGTCGTATGCTCTCAAAAAATTCCGGTGGAGAAGGACAAAACCCCTTGTATGTTGCATTATTAGGTAGCTTTGCCCAAGTATACCGAATCAATGAGCGTTCAAATTTGAGAAGAAATCCAACTCCTCGTCTCGTTGTATTGGATGAAGCATTTTCTAAGATGGATGCAGAAAAAGTAGGAAGTTGCATTCGATTAATTCGGAATTTGGGCTTTCAGGCTATTATTAGTGCAACAAACGATAAGATACAAAATTACGTTGATAATGTAGATAAGACCTTTGTTTATGCGAATCCCAATAAGAGTCATATTTCAATTCAGGAATTTGAGAAAAATGATTTTAAAGACTTGCTTTCTTAGTTATGCAAAAATAGTATGCGAGTCTGCATATAATAATATTAGGTATAAGGGAAAGAAAAAATCTTATTCGGAGTAGGGGAGCCTATATGAGGGTAATTGGTGCATTAGAAGCAGGTGGGACGAAAATGGTATGTGCAATTGGAAATGAAAAGGGAGAAATTTTAAATCGTATATCCATACCAACTGAAAAACCAGAAATTACTATTCCAAAAATATTTGATTATTTTAATGAGAAACAGATAGAAGCATTGGGGATTGGATGTTTTGGACCAATCGATTTAAATTGGAATTCAGAAACTTATGGTTACATAACAACAACACCGAAATTAGCATGGGCAAATTACAATATTGTAGGTGCTTTCGAAAATGCGTTACAGGTACCCATAGGTTTTGATACAGATGTCAATGGCTCCGCCTTAGGCGAGGCTACCTGGGGGTGTACAAAAGGATATGAAAGTAGTATCTATGTTACGATAGGTACGGGGATTGGGGTTGGCGTTATATCCAATGGAAAACTTCTACATGGGATGTTACATCCAGAAGCCGGCCATGTTTTCGTTACGAAACATCCAGAGGACGTATTTGAATCTTCATGTCCATATCATCCAAATTGTTTCGAGGGGTTAGCATCGGGCTCAGCTATCGAAGCACGTTGGGGCAAGAAGGCCATCCATCTTGCAAATAGGCGGGAAGTTTGGGAATTAGAAGCCTTTTATAT
>JBKTKK010000363.1:0-2156 GCA_047242405.1 Lachnospiraceae bacterium
CTTATCGATAAGAATTGGATGTTCCTGTGCAATTCGGTTAATAATTCCGATAAAAGTTGTGATATCTTCATCATTAATGGCAATTTGCATACCCTGACCACCCAAAACGTAAGATGGACGAACTAAAACTGGATATCCTAATTCATGGGCAACCTCAATGGCTTCTTCGCATGTATATACCGTACGTCCAGAAGGTCTAGGAATACAGCATTCTTCTAGAATCTTGTCAAATAACTCTCTATCTTCCGCTGCATCTACGTCAGCTGCAGAGGTTCCAAGAATCGGTACTCCCATTTTCATTAAAGCTTCTGTTAATTTGATTGCTGTCTGACCACCAAACTGAACGACTGCTCCGTCTGGTTTTTCTAATTCTACAATATTTTCAACATCCTCTGGTGTTAATGGTTCAAAATATAACTTGTCTGCAATATCAAAGTCTGTAGAAACGGTTTCTGGATTGTTGTTTACGATAATTGTCTCAAATCCAGCCTTAGCAAATGCCCAAGTACAGTGTACGGAACAGAAATCAAATTCAATACCCTGGCCAATTCGGATTGGACCAGAACCTAATACAAGGACTTTCTTTTTACCAGTTGTTTCTACTACTTCATTTTCACTTCCAAATACAGAGTAGTAATATGGAGTTGAAGCTTCAAATTCTGCAGCACATGTATCAACCATTTTGAATGCAGCTTTAATGCCATAAGAACAACGTAGTTCTTTGATTTCTTTTTCCGTCTTATTTGTCAACTTTGCAATAACACAGTCAGGGAACTCAAGCCTCTTTGCTTCTGCCAATAATTCTTTTGTTAAAGGCTCTTTGCTTAAAGCCTGTTCCATTTCTACTAATATTGCAATCTTATCAATAAACCAAACGTCTATCTTTGTAATTTCATGAATAACATCATAAGAAATCCCGCGACGAATCGCTTCGGCGATCACAAAGATTCTTCTATCATCAACGCGATGAAGCATTTCTATAATTTCTTCTTCTGTCTTTTCTGAATAATCTTCATAAATCAAACTGTCTACGTGCTGTTCTAAGGAACGGATTGCTTTCATTAAGCCACCTTCGAAGTTGTTGCAAATTGCCATAACTTCACCAGTTGCTTTCATCTGTGTTGTAAGGGTTCTCTTTGCACTAATAAACTTATCGAATGGTAGTCTAGGGATCTTTACGACACAGTAATCTAACATTGGTTCGAAACTAGCAAAAGTTTTTCCTGTGATTGCATTTGGAATTTCATCCAATGTATACCCTAAGGCGATTTTTGCTGCTACCTTGGCTATTGGATATCCCGTTGCCTTTGAAGCTAACGCAGATGAACGGCTTACACGAGGATTTACTTCAATTACGCAATATTCAAAACTGTTTGGGTTTAACGCGTACTGTACGTTACATCCACCAGTAATTTTAATTTCATCAATAATTTTAAGTGCAGAAGTACGAAGCATTTGATATTCCTTATCCCCTAGTGTTTGGGAAGGAGCAACGACGATACTATCACCGGTATGGACACCAACTGGGTCAATATTTTCCATATTACATACTGTAATACAGTTACCAGCACTATCGCGCATTACTTCGTATTCCACTTCTTTCCATCCCGCAATACAACGTTCTACTAAAACTTCGCATACACGGCTTAAACGAAGACCATTGGATAAAATCTCAATTAACTCTTCTTCATTCTGTGCAATTCCACCACCGCTTCCGCCAAGCGTATAAGCAGGACGTAATACAACTGGATATCCAATCTTATTTGCGAAAGCAATACCATCTTCTACATTTCTAACGACAAGAGAAGCTGCAACTGGCTCATTTAGCTTTTCCATCGTATCTTTAAATTCCTGACGGTCTTCTGCTTTTTTAATCGTTTCTGGTGTAGTACCAATTAAACGTACGTTATGTTTCTTCAAGAATCCAGATTCATCTAATTCCATGGCAAGATTTAACGCCGCCTGCCCACCTAGGGTTGGAAGAACACTGTCTGGTCTCTCTTTTAAAATAATTTGTTCAATGACACTTGCAGTTAATGGTTCGATATAAACATTATCTGCTATATTTTTATCTGTCATAATTGTGGCAGGATTTGAGTTTACAAGAACAACTTCAACCCCTTCTTCTTTTAAGGAGCGGCATGCCTGTGTACCTG
>JBKTKK010000364.1:0-2137 GCA_047242405.1 Lachnospiraceae bacterium
CGGCAGCTCTCAAATTTTTTTGAAAAAATTTGATTTTCAGGTGAGAGTTTTTCGGTTTTTTTGTACCTATATAAGTGAAAGACTTTTTTAGACTGTTTTTTGGGAAGGAGGTTGGAAGGCATGTACGATACCAAAACCCGTATCGAATTGGTAAAAAAGCGAATGCATGAATACCACCGCCGCCAAGAGCGGCGCGCAGTCTGCCGGCTGTCTGTTCTGTGTACCCTGTTATTCCTGTCTCTTGTGGGAGCAACGGGGATAATGCAAAGCCAGCCAATAAACGTTACGGGAATGTACGGCACAATTCTGCTGCATGAGGACGCAGGCGGCTATGTGTTGGTGGCTGTCATTTCCTTTAATGTGGCAGTCGTGATTACCGCATTATGTATCAAATTCAGAAAAAGAGGACAAAGAGTCGACGCAGAAGATCATATAAAGAAAGGAAGGTGGAAAGCATGAGGTTATTAGCCGATCTGGCATCGCACTGTGTTCCGCAATATGATCCCCAGACCATATTTTGCAGAATTTACTTGGAACTGGATGTAGTGTCTGAGGAAGAAACTCGAATTTTACCATGAGGAGCTGAAGAGGTAGAGAGAGATGAGGAACTGTCTATTCAGTCCAGAAGAGGTTCAGGGTAACGATGCCTTGATGGGCAATGGCTACAGGAAAAACAAGCTGGAGAAATTGTTGATTTAGCTGATAATGATAAGGTTACGAAAGGAAAGCTTATACTATAAAGTCGACGAAATCGCAAATTACATGCAGCCAGGAAGGAAATAAATTGTGGCTGATGGAAAGATTTTTGCGGAGCCAATATGACGCTATCTTAATAACTAATATCAATACATTTGCTGGTCCGGCACTGTAAATAATGGGAAATGTGAGGCTGCATCACTCCATTTAACAGGCACAAATAGTTCATAACAAAGGATAACCATGCCGGTTGCAGAAAGATAACGAAGCTCAGCTTATAATAAAACCATCATCCAGACACAATGCAGGTCTTAATGTTCTAGCATCGATGGGGATGGCGCTGAATGGTGGCGGCTATCAAGGCTCCGGCTCTTGCAGTATTATTATTGAGGTTGTTCTGTAATTGCTAGTTCTACGTATGGAAGGAATTGGGTGGCAAAGAAATGCAATCAGTGATATTACCATTAATAGTAGTTCTGTAACTGCTAGTTCTACGAATGGTGACGGAATTGGTGGCGGCTATGAATACGGAGGTTCTTGCAAAAATATTACCATTAATGGCGGCTCGGTAAAAGCCTCTTCTGTATCCGGTTCCCCAAAAAACGACCAAGATGAGGTTTGCTGTTGTACTATTAACAATCCTGGTTCTTTAGAGGTAAAAGTTGACGGTAGTCCATGGACACCTGTAAATCATACAAATGTTGAACCTAATCACACTAATTTGTATGCATGGCTAACTGAAGTAGATCACATTATAACTGTTGGAACTGAAGAAAGGAAGTATTCTTTCAATAATAAGCAATTTAGTCGTATAAAAACAGATCCCACCGCTGACCAATTTGTTTTTACACAGCCAAATTTTACATATAATAAAGATAACCCTGTTGATATTAGTAAATGTATCAAATGGAAAGATGATGTCACTGGTCATGGTGAAATTACTCAAGTAACGTATTTTAAAGAAGATGGAATTTCACCCATAAACAGCCCCACAGATGCGGGTACTTATACTTTTAAGATTAATGTAGAGGAAGGTGAATACTACAATTCAGCTACTTACATATCTGCACCAGAATGGAAATTTATCATTTCAAAAGCACAAGCACCTTCAAATAAACCAACCATTACTACAATACCCGTCTCATGGTCATGTAAGAAAGTCGGAGATGTTAAGAACTGTTTCGAGGATGACTGGAAATGGAATGATTCCGATATTTCCAAAGAATTGCCTGTAGGAGTGGAAATTTCCGCTACAGCAGTTTATAATGGCGCAGATGCCGGCAATTATCTAAATAAATCCGTTGAATTTAAAATTACCAGAAGTAAATGCCAGCACGAACACACCGCCGGACGTTATTACTCCTCTCCATCCTGTACTTCCAGCGGGTATAGCGGAGATACCTACTGCACAGACTGTAATGAAACACTTTCCTATGGTTAT
>JBKTKK010000365.1:0-2120 GCA_047242405.1 Lachnospiraceae bacterium
CTCCTTAGACAAAAGTTTAAAACGAATGAATCTTGACTATGTAGATATTTTTTATCATCATAGGCCAGATACTGATACACCATTAGAAGAGACGATGGAAGCATTAGCTGGCATTGTAAAACAGGGAAAAGCATTGTACATAGGATTATCCAACTATGGTCCAGAGAAGTTAAAAGAAGCTTCAGAACTTTTAAAGAGTATGGGGACCAAGTGCTTGATACACCAGCACAGGTATTCCATGCTAAGTCAGGAAAATAATCGCCTTTTGGAAACGATACACCAAGAAGGCATGGGGGCCATCGCCTTTTGTCCATTGGCACAGGGTCTTTTGACCGATAAGTATACAAATGGTATCCCTATGGACTCACGGGCTGCAGGTAATAGTGTTTTTTTAAAGCAGGGGGATATAACAGACGACTTACTTATTAAAATAGGACTATTAAACGATATAGCTCAAAAGAGAGGGCAAAAGCTTTCTCAAATGGCCTTGGCATGGGCATTAACGACTGGAGAGCTTACGAGTGTCATACTTGGAGCAAGCCGTGCCTCTCAAATAATAGAAAATATAGAGGCATTGGAGAATACGTCCTTTACAGAAGGTGAGCTTCAAGAAATTGAGAACATACTAGGCAAGTAAATAAGTGATGAAACGTTACAATAATATCTATTTTCCAAATCTTTCAATCTCCTATTGTATTTTAATTGGAAATATTTTACACTAAATAATATGGTTCTTCTTACTAGAAGTGGATAACGAATTGGAGGATGTATTGAGTAAACCCGAATTGCGTGCAAATGGAAAATATATTACTTCTCCAGAGGAATAAGTATGTGAGGGGGATAAAATTTAAAATTTACCCGATATTATCACTATTGATTTCTGCTTTGTTTATCGGCTATGGAGCCGGAATGCCGATTCCGACTTTAGTCGATACTGTGAAAAATGGGGCAGGAGTATATGTGCTGTTGTGATTAGCCTGTTTGCTTAGGAGGAAGATGGATGATTGTAAAAGTAGTTTTGGGAACAATGGAAAATGCAAGAAAATTGGTAAGCCTTGCAGAGTCGATTCCGTATGATGTGGATTTATGCAATGGGCGCTATGTTGTAAATGCAAAATCTATGCTCGGTATACTGAGTATGCCGGACTTTGATATGGGAGAACTTCATATCCATACCGATAATGAAAAGGAATGTGAAAAGATTTTAAAGAAGTTGTGGGAAGAAGAACTTCTGAAAGATATGAATGATGCCGTTCGTCGGTCTATTTATGATGTGACAGCATTTGGGGAAATATTGATAGATTTTACTTCACAGAACATCAATGCAGATGGACAGATGTTATTTGCACGAAATCCGGGCGGAGCGCCGGCGAATGTTGCCGTTGCAGCGAGAAGGCTGGGTGCACATACTGCGTTTATTGGAAAAGCAGGAAAAGACATGCACGGGGAATTTCTTCGTTCGGTATTGGAAAAGGAAAATGTGGACACCAAGGGATTACTTTTGGATGAAAAGTATTTTACTACATTAGCATTTGTGGATGTAAATGAATCGGGAGAGCGTACGTTTTCTTTTGCCAGAAAGCCGGGAGCAGATATAAAGATTCAGAAAGAAGAAGTGAATGTGGATGTGTTGGATTATACCAATATTTTTCATGTGGGTTCTTTATCGCTTACCGACCAACCGGCAAGAGATACAACCTTTTATGCGGTTAAAAGAGCAAAAAATAAAGGCGGCATTATTTCATATGATCCGAATTACCGGGCATCTTTGTGGAAAGACAAAGAAATGGCAAAGCAACACATGAGAAGTCTTGTTCCTTTTGTAGATCTTATGAAAATTTCGGATGAGGAAACGGCGCTTCTAACAGATTGCAGTGATGCACAGGTGGCGGCAGAAGCATTATACCATCAGGGAGTAAAAATTGTAGCTGTTACACTTGGAGAAAAGGGAGCTTATATTTACTGCAAAGAGGGAGGCTGTCTGGTTCCAGGATTTGCAGTAAGTCATATTGAGGATACAAACGGTGCAGGTGATTCCTTCTGGGGTGGATTCTTATATAAGATCAGTACTTCAGGAAAACAGCTGGATGAATTGACACAAAAAGAACTGGTGGAGTATG
>JBKTKK010000366.1:0-2112 GCA_047242405.1 Lachnospiraceae bacterium
GCTTCGCATTGAGCATCCACATTTATGGCAAGGAATCGAAGATCCTTACTTATATGAAGTAACAGCATACTTAACAAAGCATAATGATGTGCTGGATGAAGTATCGGATGATTTAGGTATTCGTACATTCCATGTGGATCCACAGAAGGGATTTTTCCTAAATGGTAAGTTAACACCACTTCGCGGTGTTTCTCGCCACCAAGATATGTTCGGAATTGGAAATGCTTTAACAAAAGAAGAACATGATTTAGATGCAGAATTAATTCGTGAACTTGGTGCGAATACAGTTAGACTTGCTCACTATCAGCACAGCGAAGATTTCTACCGTGCATGTAACCGTCTTGGTTTTATTGTATGGGCAGAAATTCCATTTATTTCAGTAATGAGCATGAATCCTGAAGCTCATGAAAATTGCCGTTCACAGATGAAAGAATTGATCATTCAAAATTATAACCACCCATGTATCTGCTTCTGGGGAATCTCCAATGAAATCACAATTGGTGGAGAACGTCCAGGTCTTGTAGATAACTTAAAGGATCTAAATAATTTAGTTCATGAATTGGATTCTACTCGTTTGTCTACAATTGCACAGGTTTCTACTGTACCTATGGAAAATGGAATGAACGAAATTACAGATACGGTAAGTTACAATCACTACTTTGGTTGGTATATACCTGGTCTTGAGAAAAACGAAGCATGGTTAGACGCATTCCATGAAATGCATCCATCCATTCCTTTAGGTCTTTCCGAGTATGGTGCAGAAGGTATCATTACGTACCACAATGATGAACCAAAAGTTAGAGATTACTCAGAAGAATATCAAGCAATTTATCATGAACACATGGCTAAAATTATTAATGAACGTCCATGGCTTTGGGCTACTCATGTGTGGAATATGTTCGATTTTGGATGTGATGCAAGAGACGAAGGTGGCGTAAAAGGTCGCAACAATAAGGGACTTATGACGTTTGATCGTAAAATCCGTAAAGATTCCTATTTCGTTTATAAAGCTTACTGGAGTAACGAAGCATTTGTTCACTTATGTAGCAAACGTTTTGCAGAACGTACCGGAGAAACAACAACGGTAAAAGTTTACTCCAACCAGCCAAATGTTACACTTCATGTAAATGGCGAAGTATTTGCAGAGTTAAGCGGAGACAAAGTATTTGTATTTGAAAATGTACCTTTAACAGATCTAACGATGATCGTAGCAACAGCAGGCGAATGTATCGATTCTATGACAATTAAAAAGGTTGCAGAACCAAATCCTGCTTATATTTTAATTGATGAAGAAGAAGATGGGGAAGGCGTAGCTAACTGGTTTAATCCAGAAGACTATCAAGATGTTTCTGTGTTAGAAGTTAAAGAAGGTTTCTTCTCGATTAAAGATACAATTGAAGACATCATAGCGAATGATGATGCAGCAAATGTATTAGTAAGTGCAATTAATAAGTTAACTGGAATGAAAATTAAGAAAACAATGCTTAATATGGTAAAAGATATGCCAGTTGAAAAGATGATTGGTATGACCGGAAATATTACAGATGCTATGCTAATTGCATTAAATGAAGCATTAAAAACTGTTTCTAAAGAATAATAAATAAAACGTTTTAAAACACTAAAGGTAAAAAGGTAGAGGCGATTGTCTCTACCTTTTTTGCATCCTCCTTTTGTAAAAATTGACATTTTTGTAGTATTATTGATTCAATTTTGGTATCATATAGAAAAAGGAAAAAATATACAGATTACTTTAGGAGGTAGCTGATGAAAAGAAAGGCAAGTTATAGGAAAGGACAGTGGATCCAGTTAATGCTATTTCTCGTTATTGGTGGTATATGTGGGTTTGTTGGAGGAATATACATAGGTAAAGTTTTTGGAACGGATAAGGGACTGGTAGAAAAAATGCTCTTATTTGCATTGTTTTTGCTTATGTTTTATTTTGTTCTTATGGCACAAATTGTCGTACACGAAATGGGACATTTCATTTGCGGACTCATAAGTGGATACCATTTCTCTTCCTTTCGTATTGGCAGTTTTATGTTTTTAAAAAAAGAGGGGCGTCTTACGTGCAAGCGTTATTCTCTAATGGGGACAGGGGGGCAGTGTTTAATG
>JBKTKK010000367.1:0-2097 GCA_047242405.1 Lachnospiraceae bacterium
GGGTTGCCGTGACTTCATAGATCCTTTGTATCTCCATCACTCTGAATAAGAGAAAATTGTTTATTTAATTGTTGCATAATTACGATAACGCAAAAAAAAACTTTCGTCAAGCCCTTTTTTACCCTTTTCCATCAATTTCATCCCATCTTCAGTTTAAACTTCTGAATTTCCTTCTCTGTTTCCACTTCGTCGATGATTCCACCTAGGTTTCTAAGTTTTGCTGCAAAATCCTCATATCCACGTTGTATATATTTAATATCGTCTACTGTTGTAAATCCGTCTGAAGCAAGACCAGCGATTACGAGAGCAGCACCGGCTCTTAAATCAGGTGCGGTAACACTAGCACCTGTTAATGTTTCCATGCCATTTATAATCGCAATATTACCCTCTACTTTAATATCTGATCCCATACGATTTAGCTCATCTACATATTTAAATCGATTTTCAAAAATACTTTCGGTAACAATACTTGTACCATTACATAGTGAAAGTAATACGGTCATTTGAGGCTGCATATCCGTTGGAAATCCTGGATAAGGTAATGTTTTTACGTTCGTATGTCCTAGGCGTTTTTTACTCACTACGCGAACGGAATCATCAAATTCAGATACTTCACATCCAATCTCACGTAGCTTAGAAGTAAGAGAATCTAAATGTTTCGGAATTACATTCTTGACAATTACATCCCCTCTTGTTGCTGCTGCAGCAAACATAAATGTACCAGCTTCAATTTGATCTGGAATAACAGAATATTCAGCACCACGAAGCTTTTTCACGCCTTCGATACGGATCACATCCGTACCTGCTCCTTTAATTTGTGCTCCCATTAAGTTTAATAGGTTAGCAACATCAACGACATGTGGCTCTTTCGCTGCATTTTCCAAAATCGTACGTCCTTCTGCCAACGTAGCTGCTAACATAACATTAATCGTTGCACCAACTGAAACCATATCAAAATAGATATGTGCACCAGTCAATTTTTTTGCATCCACGATAATCATACCGTTTCGCACTTCCGCTGTCGCACCGAGCGCACGGAAACCTTTTAAATGTTGGTCAATTGGTCTGCTTCCTATGTTGCACCCTCCTGGTAAGGCAACTTCTGCATGCTTGTACTTCCCAAGCATTGCACCAAGAAGATAATAGGAAGCCCTCATTTTTTTAATATAAAAATTATCTACTACATAGCTCTTTATCGTTCGTCCATTTAATTTAACACAATGTCTACATTTTCTTTCAACTATAGCACCAGATCCAGCAATTGCTTCCAACAATACATTAACATCTCTTACATCAGGTAAATTGTCGATTGTCACAGCTTCATCCGACATAATGGAGGCAGCTAGAATACCTAGGGCGGCATTTTTTGCACCACCTATAACGACTTCACCAACCAGTGGGTTTCCACCCTTAATAATATATTGTTCCATCATATACCCCTATACAATTTTTTTCCCTTGGCAGGGAGGCTCGTTGAAGGCCATATGCACATTATAACATACAATCTTCATTTGTAAACAGTTTTCATTTACCAGTAAGTTTATCTTCTATAATCCGACGCAATTCGTCAACGATATTTCCTGGTGTCTTCCCTGCCTCATCGACTGTAATATCTGCATATTTTTCGTATAGTGGTACTCGTTCATTATAAAGATCCTTTAAAGTCATCCCGTCCTTTAAAGCGACCCCGCGTTCCTCTAGGTCACCCAACCGCTCTACTAAATCTTTATAACTAAGCTTAAGGTAAACAACAATTCCAATTTGCTTGAAATGTTCCATTGCTTCATGTCCATAAATTACACTACCACCCGGCGCGATAATAGAATTCTTTACACATAGGTCACGATTCACTTGATTTTCTATTTTAAGAAACCCTTCTAGCCCTTCTTGTGCAATAATTTCCTTTAATAGACGTTTTTCCTGTTCCTGAATCAAAAGGTCAGTATCTACGAATGAAAGACCCAACCGTTTTGCTAGAATTACTCCTATGGTGCTCTTTCCCGAAGCTGGCATACCAATTAAAGTTATATTCATCCTCTTACCTCTTTTTTCTAACGCTGTAACCAAAGGTGCCAAGTTTTTTTCCTAACCCATAAT
>JBKTKK010000368.1:0-2087 GCA_047242405.1 Lachnospiraceae bacterium
ATCACATTGTATCCATATGTATTGGTCAATAGTTCGGTTAAATAATCACCCACCCCTACAATTGTCTGGGATACGTCACCAGGAACCGAATCCGCGTACCCCTCTTGAGAATGGGTATGGTAAATTAAAATTTGTGGTTGACTATTATCCCCTTTTATCTTTAAATTTTTCGATAATAAAGTCGTTGGGTTCAATTCATTGGGTGTTATACTACATCCAGAATGGATAACATATAGTTCGTTGATTAATGTATCAAAATCTTTCATTTGGTCCAAGGTTAGACCTCCCACCGAAGGGAGATTAACAATTTTGGGGATTATATTGGCTTCTGGCTTAATTAATGTAACAACTGGTGCTCCAACTTCTTCTGCTTGTGACTGCGGTTCTGTTGGAGGTTCTATTTCCTCGGCTATTGTTTCAACTTCTGTTCCAGTCTCAACCGGTGTTGGCGTTAGTATTTTATTATTTTGATACTCTTCATAGGCGGGATCGCCCCCTGTATCGGGTAAATAATCACCCTGAGCACCTATTTTATAATAGTTTACCAATAAAAGTTCACTATTCACAATACTTGCCATCCAGTTTTGTACCCCAAGCATTCCTCTATCTCCCCCGTAAATAATATAAGAAGCTAAGGGGTATTGTTCTTTATATGCATTATTTGTAACAATTTGTATCGCTTGTTTTGTCTTATACCCAACTTGCTGCTTAACGAACGAATATTGTTTTGGAAATAGCAAACTTACGATGTAAATTCCTATGATAATAACCACTCCCCATGCTACTTTAGGAAATAACCATTCTCTCCACTTCCGATTCATATACACTCCCCTCTCCTTGGGGTCTTACAATTATACGGCTCTATCCTTGTAAGACCGCCTGCAAACTTCCAACCCTTTGTCCTACTTCGAATTACAAAATAAAATATCTTTCATTATTATATTGCATCTTCTTCTACACTATGCACAGCAATATTAATTCCATCTGCCAAAATATCACCGAGTCTATTGACCGTTTCGTCCATATCCTTTGGTGTAACGAACATCGGTCCTA
The DNA here is from genome assembly GCA_047242405.1 of Lachnospiraceae bacterium. Classification (GTDB taxonomy): domain Bacteria; phylum Bacillota; class Clostridia; order Lachnospirales; family Lachnospiraceae; genus Fimimorpha. The sequence continues at coordinate 1,054 of JBKTKK010000368.1, forward strand.
ATTTAGGTTCGAGCAATTCTTTCATTAAAGCATATTTTTCCTGCTCGTTAAACGCTCTTATTGTCTGGCTAAGCCCTTCTGTCGTTTTTGAATTTGCTAAAACTTCTACAATAGCGTCTAATGTATCAAAAGCAATGGTAGCTGCTCCAACTACCGTTGGTACCCCTATGGCAACAACTGGAACACCAAGGCCTTCTTCATTTAGACCTTTTCGATGGTTCCCTACGCCTGATCCTGGTTGTATCCCTGTGTCAGTCAATTGAATGGTAGTACCTAATCGAAGCGTACTACGGGCAGCCAAAGCATCAATCACAATTACTGCATCCGGCTTTGTTTCCTTTACAACCCCACGAACAATTTCTGCTGTCTCCATCCCAGTCTGCGCCATAACGCCTGGTACGATTCCACTAAGCCCTTCCTGATTTTCATTATAATGTCTAGAAATCCAAAGTCGACTTACTGCCCTGGGGCCCAGAGAATCCGCTGTCATTTCTGAATTACCAAGGCCTACTGCCAAAATACTTTTCCAATTGCTAGGGAGCAACTCTTTAATGTATTCTGCTAAAACTTCTGCACACAGCTCCTCTGATTCTCTCTCCTCATCTAATAAAAGAGACGATTCCAGTGTAATATAAGTGCCAATTGGTTTTCGCATTGCCTTTGCACCTTCTTCGTCTAAAATAATTACTTTTGTAACTTTCATACTTGCGTCTTCTCGAATGTCTTCCTCTAAGACAACTCCACGTATTTCACCACCATCACCTGGAAAACTTTCCTTTGCTTCCACAGCAAGGTCTGTATAAATTTCATATTGTTGCTTCATTGCTGATGTATCATTCACGTTTTTTCCTCCATATATTTGCATTATACTTGATATATTCTCCCTTAAAAGGGTAGAATATGTATTGACAACTCGTACAAATTAAGTTATCATTTAAAAGTATGTTTACATTAGAACGTCCGTGTCTCCGGCTTTAATGTAAAATCTGATAGCTTTGAGAGACTCTCTCCTCTCGAACTACAAACTATAATTT
>JBKTKK010000369.1:0-2069 GCA_047242405.1 Lachnospiraceae bacterium
GATAGCTTTAGTATATCTCGTTCAACCTCTTGTCGGATTTCTCCATCTGTAATCAGCATCCATTCATGAAGCTCATTATTAATAATTTGGTCCTTAATCATTTCGATAACCCGACACAAAGCCCGTTGTCCTACCGCAGGTATTTTAAAAGCATTCTCTGAGAATGTTGGTGATATATGTACGGAATCAAATAATTTGCTTGGATATTCTTTTTTCGGACACGGTTTTGCACCATTTACATCTGCTACAACCCGTCCACCTTTCATAACCATTACCGGTTTAATCGTTTTTAAATCCTTTAATAAAACAATGTCTGCATAACGCCCTGGTGTGATGGAACCGATATCCTGCTCCATACGGAAATGTTTAGCTGCATTAATTGTTGCAATCTTTATGGCTTTCACCTGATCTAGACCAAGGGCAATGGACTTTTCGATGTTGTAACTAATATGTCCTTCTCTGGCAATATCATTGACATGTTTATCGTCGGTGCAGTACATAAGATTCTCCGTGGAAAGGTTATTTTGCACAACACCTGTAATAAGCTTCTCTACATTGCGCTCGCTACTCCCTTCACGAATCAAGGCCTTAATACCTACCCGAAGACGGTCTAGCAATTCTTCATATTCTACCGATTCATGGTCATCCGAAAGGTGACCCGCTGCGTATACATTTAAGGCTTCTGGTGAAAGACCGATGGCATGACCGTTACACACTTTATTTTTGGCTAATGAAGCTGCTATTTTAGCAAGATATTCTTCACGAATTCCAAGAATTTTTGAAGGATCCAGTTCTCCGAGGCTTATCGCTTGAGGAAGATCTAGAAGCTCTGTAACTTCTTCAACGCCTAAGACGCCACCTGTCGTCTCTAACCCTGGAGCAGTTGGAACTCGTGAAGGGATTTCTAGATACAATCGAAATGGCAACTGGTCCATATCCTTTATCAATGCCTGCAGCCCTTCCATACCTGCGACATTGGCGATTTCCATCGCATCTACACAAAGGGACGTTGTACCCCATGGTATAATTACATCTCCTAGTGCCTCTGGTGTCAGTAATGTTGTTTCAATATGGATGTGTGCATCAATAAAACCCGGTACTGCATAACAACCCTGGCCATCAATAACTGTTTTTGCCTCTTTCTTTTTAGGATTAACCGCCACAATGCGCTGCCCATAAATTCCAATGCAGCCTTCCATAATTTCTTCCGTAAATACATTGACAATTTTTACATTTTCAAGTAGTACATCATAAGGTCTTAGCCCCTTTGCAGCTTCCAACTGTTCTCTTAAATTTTCCATTTCGTATAACTCCCTCGATGTCATTGACTTATTTTAAGCCCTATTTATGCTTTTACGTTCTAAATTTTCTTTCTTATAATCATATGATTAAGAATTCCATCGGCATAATACTCTCTCGAATAAAGCACCGGAGAACCAAAAAATTCATAACCGACCTCATCCATGTAGAGAAGGGGACAGCCCTCCTTTGTATTAAAAATATTACTTAACTGCTCATCAGATATAACGGCAGAAACTTCAGTAACATCCATGGATACTTTAATGTCACACTTTTCTTCGAGGAAAATAAAAATAGGCTGTTTTAACAACTCCTCATCATATTCCTCATCTTTTACAAGTTTCTGTGCGATGTAATCTGTACAGAATATTGCTGGACGTCCATCGGCTGTAATGAGACGCTCGGTACAAAACACTTGATCCTCGGGTTCTAACGCAAGTTTCTTTGCTATCTTTTCATCCGCTGCTTTTAGAATAACCCTACTCCAAGCAATTTTCGCCTCATATCCTGCATCCGAAATCATCTGCAAAAATTCCTTTTCTAAATCCATACGTGTGGCTACATTTAAAACATGTTTGTTTATTATTGTTCCAACACCATGTTTGCGGTTTATAAATCCTTCTCGCTCCAGTATAGACAGACAGTCTCGTACAAGTGTTCTGCTAATGCCCAGTTGTTTGGCTAATTCAATTTCTGGTGGAAGCCGATCTCTCCCGGCATAAATGCCTTCTCGCATCTCATAAAGCAAGCGATTTGTCATATCTCTCGAT
>JBKTKK010000370.1:0-542 GCA_047242405.1 Lachnospiraceae bacterium
GGTGAAACGGTGGAAATGAAAAGTGTACGATTCCGTACTCTAGGTTGTTATCCGTTAACAGGTGGAATTGAATCTGAGGCCGAAACATTGGATGAAATTATTGAAGAGACATTAAGCGCGGTAGAGTCTGAACGTACCAGCCGTGTGATAGATCATGAAGATACAGGCAGTATGGAACGAAGAAAAAGGGAGGGATATTTCTAAAATGAAAGGATTATTAAAATTCATAACTTGTGGCAGTGTAGACGATGGAAAATCCACCTTGATCGGACATATTTTATACGATTCAAAATTACTTTATACCGACCAGGAAAAGGCATTGGAACTAGATTCAAAGGTGGGATCGAGAGAAGGAAAGATTGATTATTCTCTTTTGCTAGACGGATTGATGGCAGAACGGGAACAGGGAATTACCATTGATGTTGCTTATCGTTACTTTACTACGGATAATCGCAGCTTTATTGTTGCCGATACACCAGGTCATGAAGAATATACGAGGAATATGGCAGTCGGAGCCTCCTTTGCGGATTTGTCAGTAATTC
>JBKTKK010000370.1:552-2065 GCA_047242405.1 Lachnospiraceae bacterium
GTAATTCTTATCGATGCAAAACAAGGGGTATTGGTTCAGACAAGACGGCATGCTAGGATTTGTTCCCTCATGGGAATTCGCTACGTTATCTTTGCCGTAAACAAAATGGATTTAGTGAATTATAGTGAAGCACGTTTCCGTGAAATAGAAGAGCAGATTCAGGAATTAAAAGAGGATTTAGAACTTGAGAATGTTACAACTATACCGGTTTCAGCCACAGAAGGGGATAATGTAACTGTTCGATCCAGCAAGATTAGCTGGTATGATGGTCCAGTTCTTCTTTCTTACTTGGAGCAGGTAGATATAACAGAAGATGCAACGGAAAAAGGATTTTATCTCCCTGTTCAGAGAGTGTGCCGGCCAAATCATGCGTTCCGGGGGTTTCAGGGGCAGATTGAGGCTGGAGCCATTCGCATTGGGGATGAGATTACAGCGCTTCCAAGTCGCGAGCGGGCCCGTGTAAAGCGTATTCTTGTTGGGGATAAAACAACAGACTTCGCTAGAAAAGGTCAGTCAGTAACCGTTCAATTAGACCGTGAAGTAGATGTGTCGAGAGGCTGTGTATTATCAGTAGAATCGAAACTTCCTATTGCATCAGGTGTAACGGCAACCTTACTTTGGATGGATGATGATAGATTAGTAAATGGAAAAGCTTTTTTCATAAAAATTGGAACAAAAATGATACCGGGGCAGGTAAGTAGGATTCGTCATTCCATAGATGTAAATACTGGGGAAGAAAATGAAACAAGCAAACTAAAGAAAAATGAAATTGCAGTTTGTGAGTTGGAATTTTCAGATAGTGTAGTACTTGATGAATTTAAAAATCATAAAACATTAGGGGAACTTATTTTAATTGATCGTGTGACAAACATGACCTCGGCTTGTGGAGTAGTAACTTCCGTTGCAGACGAATACAGAGATAGTAAGGCAGTTGATTTAGAGAGCCGAAATATTTTAAATGGGCATAAGGCGATTACCGTTGCTTTCCCACTAGGTAAGGATGGCATTACTTTAAAGTTAGTTCAGGAGGTAGAGAAAAAACTTTATACAGATGGAAAACATACCTATCTATACCAACCGGAAACAGAGGATATTTCACTGGTTACAGATCTTTTAAACAAAGCAGGTCTCATTGTACTGTTAGCTCTACCAGAAGGTAAAAGTCCTTCTGATGCGTTGGGGGAAACTGAACGTTACTATAGCGGATGGGAAAACGATGTCGTTCTATCGGCGAGTGAAATCGCACATTATATTAGTCATGCCGTATCCTTGGTTACCAATATCGCTGTAGATAAAGATTTTATTTAAATAAAACGAAAATATTAGCGAATATTACTGTTTATATCTCTTAATGCCTGTGACCCAATAGGGTTGCAGGCATTACTCATATCACAATAGAAATCGCTCGATTTCATTCCGCTTGCTCTAGCTATAAATCATCGTTGTCTTTCATTTACCCAATTGTAATTGTGTGTATATTGCATAAATAATAGATGTAAATGCTTATCAATAT
>JBKTKK010000371.1:0-2040 GCA_047242405.1 Lachnospiraceae bacterium
GATGATATCGTGACGTTGGTCTTTCATTTGATGAATACATATCAGATACAAAAACAACAGATTATTTCTATGGGCATTGGTGTACCTGGGAGCGTAAACAAAGAGATGGGAATCATTGGCTATGCCAATAATTTAAATTTCACGGGAGTTCCCTTTCTTTCACTCATTAAGGAGAAAATCGAATGGCCGGTTTATTTGGACAATGATGGGAATGTGGGCGCCTGGGGGGAATTTTTAGCTGGTAGCGGCAGGGGTTACCATTCTATGGTCATGGTTACCCTTGGAACCGGTATCGGTGGCGGAATTATTATCAATGACCAACTATACTATGGCTGTAACAACAGTGCAGGTGAAATTGGCCACATGGTGATTGAAAAAAATGGTTTGCCTTGTAATTGTGGTAGGAGGGGCTGTTTTGAAAACTATGCTTCCGCAACCGCTTTAATTAAGTATGCACGAGAAGCAATGTTGGAAAATCGGGATAGTATGTTGTGGGAAATTTGTCAAAAGGATACGAATAAGTTGAATGGTGTTTCTTTTTTTGAGGCGGTAAAAAAAGAAGACAGGGTGGCCAAAGCTGTATTAGAACAATATATCTCTTATCTGGCAACGGGGATTGCCAATTTAATTAATATATTTCAGCCAGATTTATTATGTATCAGTGGAGGGATTAGTCAGGCTGGTTCTCTACTATTAGATCCATTAAAGGCGTTGGTAGAAAAAGAAGTATATACAAGACAAGATAAATCGGGTCAAACGGTAATAAAAGTTGCCAAATTGGTCAGTGACGCAGGCATGATTGGGGCTGCTTTATTGAAAAATTAGGAGGATTTTACAATGGCTCTATAAATCGTATATTAATCGCAAAGGCAATAAGTTTTAGGCCGTAATTTCAAATGGTACAATATAGGATTGAAGTGGTGTGAAGATGAAAATTGATAAATTTATGGAAGTAATCTCCGAGTGGGGGAACCCAATACCAGCTTCTTTATGTGGGAAACGAAAAAACATTGACCTTTCACAAGAAAGATTTCTAACCTTTATTCGAGTTGTAGATGGGAATGGAAAACCATTAAGAGCAGATATTCGTATTTTCCCCCTTGAAAATTGTATTTATGAGGGAAAAATAGATGGCACAGATGACAATATTGGAGAAGCCTATAGAAACGGTCGAATGGATTTTATAAGGACACATAGCAATGAGTTGGGATATGCAACTATTTTCTTAAAAGCTGGTCATTATCAAATGGAAGCCTCAAAAGGTTCCTGTTACACAATAATGGCAGAATGTGTGTACGTAAATCGAAATCAGACTTTAGTAGAACTTAAATTAAATCAATTTATTAAAATGAATGAACTTGGTTGGCATATTGGAGACATACATCACCATAGTATTTTTAGTAGTGCGATGTATAATGGAACGGATCCGGTTTTTGAAACCCCAATGGAAGTTAGTTTATCAATGGAGTCGATGGGACTTGATTTTGGAGCCTTAAGTGATCATCATAACGTATTAAATCATAATTATTGGAAGGAAGTTCGACGTAGCTCTTTTTTACCTATCCTTTCAAAAGAAATATCGACGAGCAATGGCCATGTAATGGCTTTAAATGTGTCGGAAGATATCGTTTACAATATTCCAAAAGAGAACGAGAGAACGGATCAATATCTGCGCGATGAATTTATACGCGTAACCAAAGAAATAAAACGTTTGGGGGGCCTGCCACAGTTAAATCATCCGACAGATCCTCAAAAGGCAATTTCATGGAATCAAGAATTTCTCGATATAATTGATATATTTCAGTCAATTGAAATATGGAATGGCTCCAAACCATTCCTTTGTAACAGCCTGAAAAGGGCAGTGGAATTATGGCTCGATTTACTTGAGAAAGATATTTATATACCGGCCACTACGGGGAGTGATACACATAATACCCTATGCAATGACTATGGTCTATTTTATAAACAGGCAAGAGGCTTAGGAATTAACATACCCTCCCTATTTGAAAAGTGGGCCAAAATATCTTTGGGAAGTGGGTG
>JBKTKK010000372.1:0-1219 GCA_047242405.1 Lachnospiraceae bacterium
TTTGGTTCTGGAGCTGTACCTAAGTTATCTAATGTGTGTAAGTAACGGAAAGATGTCTTTGTAACTAAGTGACGTCCGTCAATACCAACACCTGCTAAAGATTCTGTTACCCATGTAGGGTCACCAGAGAATAGCTGATTGTATTCTGGTGTACGAGCGAATTTAACAAGTCTTAACTTCATGATGAAGTGATCAACAAATTCCTGAATCTGTTCTTCTGTGAAAGTACCATTTGCAAGATCTCTTTCTGCAAAAATATCAATAAAGGTAGATGTACGTCCAAGAGACATAGCAGCACCATTTTGTTCTTTAACAGCTGCAAGATAACCAAAGTATAATGCTTGAATTGCTTCCTTAACATTTGTAGCTGGCTTGGAAATATCACATCCATAAATTTCAGCTAATTTCTTTAAATCCATTAAGGCACGAATCTGTTGAGAGTATTCTTCTCTGTCACGGATTACGTCTGGTTCCATAACTTCTGGTGTTGCATTTTTCTGATTTTCTTTATCCTGAATTAAGCGATCAACACCGTATAATGCGACACGACGGTAATCACCGATAATACGACCACGACCATATGCATCTGGAAGGCCTGTAATAATATGAGAAGAACGACAAGCTCTCATATCTGGTGTATAAGCATCAAAAACACCTGCATTGTGTGTTTTTCTATGAGTTGTAAAGAACTCTACAACTTCAGGATCTACTGTATAACCATTATCTTCACAAGCCTTAACTGCCATACGAATACCACCATAAGGCTGTAAAGAACGCTTAAATGGCTTATCTGTCTGGAAACCTACAATTGTTTCTTTTTCTTTATCTAAATATCCAGGTCCGTGGGAAGTGATTGTGGATATTACCTTTGTATCCATATCCAATACACCGCCTGCTTCACGTTCCTTCTTTGTTAAATCCATTACCTGATCCCAAAGTTCTTTTGTTGCCTGTGTTGGGCCAGCTAAGAAATTGTCATCACCATCATATGGTGTATAATTTTTTTGGATGAAATTTCTTACATTGATTTCTTTTTCCCATTTTCCACCATTAAATCCGGTCCATTCTGCTCTCATCTTTTCTAATTCCTCCTAAATGCTTCGTTGATAAGTATCATCTGTTATATTTTTAACAGATTAGTTGCACTTAATACTCTTTATACTTTTAGCCCCCTGCTACCTTCCTGAAAGAAGAATCAAGCTACGGGATGTGTATCTCT
>JBKTKK010000372.1:1229-2028 GCA_047242405.1 Lachnospiraceae bacterium
ACCGTCAAGTATGTTCTTGTATTTTTTTGCATACAGTATACAATATTTTTATGCAGATTAAAATCATAGGTTATATTTTATTTCCAGTGTTGCAATGTTCCTAATTTGCATCATACTATAAATATATTTTATCTATCTTTAGTATGTACCAAAATGAAAGAATATTTCGTTATTTATAAGAAATTTATTTTTTTGTCTGTGCTTGCAGTTGTCCATAAAACGTATTATAATAAAATAATCGATGGTCAATCGGTAAAATAAAAATATAACAGGAGGGAAGAAGCATGACTCAAGTAACAAAGGATATGTTAATCGGCGAAATTCTTCAAATAGATACCGGCATTGCTGCAATTTTAATGGCGTCAGGTATGCATTGTGTAGGATGTCCATCTGCACAGGCAGAATCTTTAGAAGAGGCTGCTCTTGTTCATGGTATGGATGTAGAAAAAGTACTCGGTGCAATCAACGAATATCTTGCTACAAAATAAATGGAAATAAAAAAACGGATGGTTTTAATACCATCCGTTTTTTTACGTCATTGCCTGCTATGTAAAGCGTATCCTCTATAGAAGGACACGCTCTCTATCTGAAGCAACCGACGTAGAGTTCTAACATGACGGGCAACCCGTCGTAAAAAAGTCTGATTGCGAATTTTAACATTTGCAAGTACTTGCATCTTTTTTTAACACAACCGAACTCTACTTTATCTTATGCATCATGTTATTATATCGTTACAACATATTAAATCTCTTCCCCTCTTTTAATGACAAGAAGACGCTCTCCTTCTTTTACTTGCTTT
>JBKTKK010000373.1:0-2019 GCA_047242405.1 Lachnospiraceae bacterium
TTTCCAGTTATGAATCTAAATTTATGGATTTATCCGCAGAAGTAAAGCGTTTAAATAATCAAATTGAACAGTTGGAAGAAGAAAAACAAAATATGGATGATGAATTGTCCAATTATACAGAGGGGTCTGGAAATGTACTCAATGCTTATGATGCGCTGATGGGAGTGCTAATGTCCTATATTAATCAGGACATGCTGGCAGTTGCACAAGAGTTTCCAAATATTGATGGGGAAGCTGCCAATACGGAAATGTATCAGCAAGTATACAATATGATCAAAGAGGATTATGAAAATCCCAATAATTTGTATAAGAGAATAAAAGATCAGGCCGATGCACTTTGGAACGAAGCTACCCAGCCTGGTAATCTAAATAGCACGTTGCAGTTGGCAGAAGCCGTCAAGTATTATGAGGCATGTATTACAATGAATGGGGATGATCCACAGACGATTTATTCTGCAGGGCTATGCTATGCAGCATTAAATAATCGGGACCAAGCGTTAGAAAAGTTCACAGAAATAATTCAGAGATTCCCAGATACAGATAATACAGAGGTTTATCAAAATGCCCTAAACCAAATTGCGGCACTCTCTCTAAATACACCTTAATATAAGGTCACAAGGTTAAGCGGATTTTGCAAGTTGCTACTGTCGTTACCCTGCTTATGCCTGTTAAAATTTATAAATGAATAAAAACTGTCTATAACACACTACGAAAGATGACCTCTTTCGCAGTGTGTTTTTAATTTTGCAAAAAATGTAGAAAAAAGGAGGGCCATTATGGACCAAAAGGAAGTATCCTATGAAATTACGGAAAATATAATGATTATTCATCTTCCGTCAGAGGTAGATGATCACAGTTGTCAAAATATTAGAGAGGATACAGAAAAGATATTAAGGGAAAAACAGATAAAACAGATTGTATTCGATTTTTCAAGAACAGGGTTTATGGATAGTGCCGGCATTGGGGCATTATTAGGCAGGTATAAAAGAATGAAAGAATTAGGTGGGGAAGTTGTATTGTACGGAGAAGATTCCAGAGTAAAACGGATTTTGAAAATTTCAGGCATTTACCAGATTATGAGAAGTATTTAACTGGGGTGGAAAGGGGAATTAGGATGAGTGAATTACAGGTAGAAACAGAAAGAGAAGTAGAAAAAATGAAGGTGGAATTTGAAAGCAGATCTTGCAACGAATCATTCGCACGAGTAGTTGTAGCTGCCTTTATGGCAAGAATGGATCCAACGGTAGAAGAGGTGGATGACGTAAAAACTGCAGTATCCGAGGCCGTAACAAATGCAATTATCCATGGTTATGATGGACAAGTTGGATCCATTGAAATAAGGGGAGAAATTACAGATAATACATTACGTATATCAATCCATGACGATGGAACAGGAATAGAAGATATTAAGCAAGCGATGGAACCTCTTTATACTGGGAAATCAGCTTCTGAACGATCTGGAATGGGATTTTCTTTCATGGAAGCATTTATGGATGAGGTAGAAGTGTTATCGAAGGTGGGGGAAGGAACGACAGTTGTTATGAAAAAAACATTAGGCAGACGCCCATATGAATGATAGGAAGGTGCTAAGATGGATGAGACAATCCGTTTAATAGAAGAAGCACACAATGGAGATAAAACTGCTAGAGATCGACTAGTAGAAGAGAACTTGGGTTTAATATGGAGTATTATTCGTCGATTTACTGGTAGGGGGCAGGAGTTAGATGATTTATTTCAAATAGGCAGTATCGGATTAATGAAAGCAATTGACAAATTCGACACTTCCTTTGGTGTTCGGTTTTCCACCTATGCAGTTCCAATGATAACAGGGGAGATTAAGCGTTTTCTTAGAGATGATGGAATGATAAAAGTAAGTCGGTCCTTAAAAGAAATCGCCATAAAAGCTCGTTCGACAAAGGAATCATTAAATAGCCGTTTTGGAAGAGAGCCGACCTTAGATGAAATTGCAGAGGAAATCGGTATTTCACGTGAAGAATTGGCTGCAGCTATGGAATCTGG
>JBKTKK010000374.1:0-2008 GCA_047242405.1 Lachnospiraceae bacterium
CCCGTACACAATGTGATACCATTGGCCTTGGAATCTACAATTTTTAAGAATCGGTCCAAATTATTTTCATTTGTTATAATTCTTGGTAGACCAAAAATACTCCAACATGGATCATCTTCATGAATTGCCATATTTATGCCGCATTGTTCCGCTACAGGAATTATTTTTTTTAGGAAATACGATAAATTATTCCACAAATCATCTTCGGTCATTTTCTGGTATTCTTCAACTACTTGTTTTAACTCTTCTCTTGTATAACTTGCATCCCATCCAGGTAACGTTAACTCTCCCTCTAAAGGGTTAACCTTATCAACTTGGTCCTGATAATAAACAAGAGTCGTAGATCCATCCTCTAATTCGTGATCTACCTGCGTTCTAGTCCAATCGAAAACTGGCATAAAATTGTAACAAATGCATTTTACCCCTGCTTTCCCAAGTCTTCTAATATTTTCACAATAATTTTCGATATAGCGCTCTCTACTAGGCTTACCTAATTTAATGTCTTCATGTACTGGAACACTTTCGACTACTTCAAATGCAAGCCCGGCCGCTTCAATCTCTTTTTTTATTTGCGCAATACTCTCCTCACTCCATACTTCCCCAACTGGTACATCATAAATCGCTGTAACAATGGAGTACATTCCTGGAATCTGTCTAATGTTTTTCAACGTCACTTTATCGTCTTTTCCATACCATCGAAATGATAATTTCATAAGTACCTCCTATATATCCTATTTATTTGTTTATTTGTTCTAAAACTTCCTTTTGTTTCTCTGGCGTAATATTCCATATTAATAAAAAACATAAAAATGCCAATATCATGCCAATGGCAGGAAAGCCAAGGGTCAAAAATTTAATACCAAATAAAGTTCTTTCGCTTTGCCCCACCGTTTCTGCATTATAGCCAATTAAGGTTAGGCCTGCTCCTGATAAAAATCCTGCAAGTGCCTGTCCTAGTTTTCTTATAAAACTATAAGAACCATATATAACACCTTCCTGCCTATCACCACTTAAATATTGATTGTAATCAATACAGTCAGAAACCATAGCCCATACTAAAGTCATAGGCGCATTCATAAACAAATTGGCTAATAACGTTCCAATTATATACACCGGAAGAGTATCCGGTAAAAACATTAAAATTCCGAAACTAATTCCTGATAAAAGGGCAGAAATTGTAATAACCGATTTTAAGGAATATTTCTCCACTAACTTTGATAGAAAGGGAGCAATTAAAAGACCTGGCAGCATCCCCATAACAGTGGCAATTCCCATTGCTTGTATATTATTTAAATTTTCTTCAAAATAATACAGAGCCATAGCCCGGTTCGTCATCATACCAAATAACATAGTAAGAGAAGATAAACAAACAGCAATAAAAGGTCTATTTTTACCTAGTACCTTAAAGAATTCTACAAATTTAACCTTATCTCTATTTTGCGTAACAGGAGTTTTTATATTTTCCTCAACTGTATTATAAGTAATTAAATATCCGATGATACCTAATACACCCATAATTACCATAGATATTAAATACCCTCTCCCCGCTTGATCTTTCGTGAAAAATCCTAAGACAATTGGAACAATAATACTGGGAACAATATTACCAACCGTTCCGCCTAATCCCCTCGCTACCGATAAAGAGGCGCGTTCTGCTGGATCTTGAGTCATAACGGAGGCTAACGAACCATATGGAATATTTACAAAAGTATAAGCAATTCCCCATATGATATAAGTTGCATAAGCCCAAACCAAACGTGCCCCTGGTCCAAGCCCTTTTGGAGCGATAAACATAATAATGGCAGCAGCAACTACGATCCAAGAACCATATAATAAAAATGGTTTGAATTTGTCTACATCTTTTCCTTCATGCTTCCGTAATCGAGCCACAAAAATTTTGTCCGTTATAGCTCCCATAATTGGGTCATTAAAAGCATCCCATAAGCGGGCGACTAAAAATAAGGTACCCGCTGCTAATGCCGTAATTCCTAATACATCCGTATAGAAT
>JBKTKK010000375.1:0-2001 GCA_047242405.1 Lachnospiraceae bacterium
TACCTGTACAGGGAAATTATAACGTTACAATTTCAATCGATACGGATCACGAAATAAGTGAATTTCTTATTTTTACTGGAAGACGTAGATTGGCTTATAAAGGGAAGCTAAAAGCTGGAAGCCACTTTGAACAAACCTTTACAATAAATGTTTGTGATATAATTCCAAGAGGCTATGAAGAAGTTTTTGAAGATAAAAGCCTTGATATAACCATCATTGGGAAAAATCCTCGACTTACAAAAATTGATATTTGTGAAGCAAAGGTTCCTACCCTATTTATTGCAGGAGATTCTACCGTCACCGACCAAAGTGCCGATTATCCATACTCTCCTGCCCATAGCTATTCTGGTTGGGGACAGATGATTAGTTATTATTTATCTCCTGGAATTGCAGTATCCAATCATGCACATTCGGGACTTACAACAGAAAGCTTTCGCAAGGAAGGGCACCATGCCATCGTTATGCAGCACATAAAGGCTGGTGACTTCTTCTTTATGCAGTTTGCTCACAACGATCAAAAACTTGCCCATTTGACTGCGGACGGTGGTTATCGAAAAAACATGATTCAATACATTGAGGAGATCCGAAGTAAAGGTGCCTATCCTGTCATTGTAACTCCACTCGCCAGAAATACATGGAAGGGCAATGATGGTTCTTATAACGATCTCTTAGAATCCCATGCCAATGCATGTATTAAAATCGGGGAAGCGTACGATGTACCGGTTCTTGACTTACATAAAAGTAGTATGAACTTTATAAAACTTCACGGATTGGAAGATGCAAAGCGATATTTCTTCCCTGGTGATTATACGCATACCAATGATTTTGGCGCCTATATTATGGCTGGATTTGTCGCAGCTGCGTGTAAAAACATTTGCACAAAACCTCACTTTTCTTTACTTACCGATAAAATTAATTCCTCTAGCGAAGAATGGATTCCTCCGTTTATCGTAGAACCAATAAAACCACCAGTAGAGCAAGCGAATGGAGCAACGACAGATGCAAATCTTTTTGCAAATTTAGAAAGAGCAGGAGAAACAATAACGAGAGTTGAAGCAATGGATATGGTTATTAAAACTGCTAATTTCTTTCCGATAAATGTATACAATGATATGTATATTGACGTAATCGGCCACGAATGGTATGCTGGTACTGTTGAATGTGCATACCAAAATGGTATTATTGACGATGCTTTCGTTGTGGATAAGCAAGTATTTCCACAAAAAGAAGTAACCTTGGAGGAATTCCTCTGTTTTATGATAAATGCTTATAAGGCGCGCAAATCCCTCCCTAGGGAAAAGGCTTGTCCGCTCGATAATCATGCCTCAAATTGGGCACTTTCTTACATACGTGCTGCATATGAGTTAGGCTTTGTCCGTGAGTCGGAAGATTTACATAAATTATTAAGCCGGCAAAAAGCAGCTGATAAAGCGAATTTATTATTAAAGCAGATGAAATAAATAAAGTTTTATAAAGCTACAAAAAGGAGAAAACATGAAATACTCACAAAAAAAACTCTTAAACAAAATTGATCTTGTCGTAGACAAACTAATGAACTTAGGTGCACCGGATGTAAAGGGGGATCTCTCTGAAACAGCAAATCAGGAAAAGGGAATCATCGCTAGAGATTTCGGCATACAAGAGTGGGATTGGCCACAAGGGGTCGGTCTATATGGCTTGATTAAATTAAGTGAATATTATAAAGATAATCGCTATGATGCATTTTTCAAAAATTGGTATCAGTCAAATATAGAAATCGGTTTGCCATCCAAAAATGTAAATACGACAGCCCCTTATCTTCCATTATTTGATTTATTAGATAAATTAGATAATCCTCTTTATGAACAAATGTGTAAAGATCGTGCAGAATGGCTTATGAAGCGTTTACCTCGTACCGATGAAGGAGTTTTCCAACATGTAACAAGTGCCATCGGAGATCGTTTAGGAGTTCGCTTAAACGAAAACGAAATGTGGATTGATACTCTCTTTATGACTGTACTT
>JBKTKK010000376.1:0-1987 GCA_047242405.1 Lachnospiraceae bacterium
GATATCGGTAACCTTTGGCTTTCCCTCTGTAATTGTTCCTGTTTTATCTAAAACAACCGTCTGGATTGTATGTGCTGTCTCTAAACTTTCTGCTGATTTAATCAGTATACCATTTTCTGCCCCCTTTCCTGTTCCTACCATAATTGCAACAGGAGTCGCTAATCCAAGGGCACAAGGACAAGAAATAACAAGTACTGCGATACCGATTGATAAGGCAAATTCAAAGCTGGCTCCAACTAGTAACCAGATAACTGCTGCCAGTATTGCAATGCTAATTACGATTGGTACAAAAATACCACTGATTTTATCAGCCATTTTTGCAATTGGTGCTTTTGAATTACTTGCATCTTCTACTAACTGTATAATTTGTGCTAACGTTGTATCGTCTCCGACTTTCGTAGCCTTCATCTTAAAATAACCAGTCTTATTTACGGTAGCAGCTATGACATTATCTCCAACTCCCTTTTCAACTGGTATACTTTCACCGGTTAACGCAGCCTGATCAACGGAGGTGGACCCTTCAATTACTATACCATCGACTGGTACATTCTGTCCTGGTTTCACAACTACAATATCTCCAACGACAACATTTTCGATTTCAATTTCAATTTCTTTGTCATTTCGTATGACAACTGCGGTCTTAGGAGCTAAATTCATTAGTTTTGTAATTGCTTCACTCGTCTTACCTTTTGATCTTGTTTCCAAGTATTTTCCTAAAGTAATCAATGTTAATATCGTACCTGCAGATTCAAAATAAATATCCATTGTATATTTGGATACTAAATCGAAATCTCCATGACCTAGCCCATATCCGATGCGGAATATGGCAAATAAACCATATACCGTTGCGGCCGTTGCACCAATCGCAATTAAGGTATCCATATTTGGTGCACCTTTTCGCAATGTATGGAAGCCAACACGGAAATATTTTTGATTTACAAAAAGTATTGGTAGTAATAATAAAAATTGAGATAATGCATAGGTGACTGCATTTTCATCTCCGTGAATCAACGCCTTAACGAAGGCTGGTACCGGCAAACCAAACCACTCATTAAACATATGGTGCATCGATATATACATCAGTGGGATAAGAAAGATGAACGATATGATTAATCGACTCTTCATTTCTTTCATTTCATCCTGGACAGTATCTTTTGGTTTCTCCGTCGTCTTTCCTTTTGTATAAACACTCGCTCCATAACCAGCACTTTCTACTGCAGCTATAATCTGGTCTGTATTCGTTTGCGTTTCATCAAAAGAAACATTCATATTATTTGAAAGTAAATTTACTGTTACTTCATCTACTCCATGTAGTTTTGCTACACTTTTTTCAACATGTGCCTGACAGGACGAACAGGTCATACCAGTTACATTAAACTTCTGTTTCATATGCAATTTCCTTTCCTCTATTTTTTAAGAACACAATTGCTACTTCATCATTTTTTCTAGTAAGGACAGAACTTCTTCAATTTTTTCATCTGCGTCTTCTGATAGAATTGCATCCTTGACACAACATTCCATGTGGGCTCGTAATATTTCTTTATTTACTTTTGTAAGTATCGCCTGTGTTGCCAATAGCTGATTGGATACATCAATACAATATCGATCTTCTTCCATCATTCGCATTATGCCATCTAATTGTCCGCGTGCTGTCTTTAACAAACGCTCCACTTTTTTCTTATCTGCTCTCATAGTATCTCTCCTAATGATTCTTTTACACTTCTATACCCCCCTGGGGTGTCGTGTTCTTTAAGTAGACTATAGCATTAATCATTTCCGTTGTCAATAAAAATATTTTCAAATATAAAAATGCGTTATTAACAATTATTATTCGCCACTTACTAGTTGACAAAACATTTAAAACAGAGTAAAATTACTTCCGTACTTTTCATAGCTTTTTAGTAGGAATTGTATCGGCATTCTATGCCCCAACTGTGAAAGCATACGGTGCCAAACTAGATTATCCGAATGTGCGAATGGTATGAAT
>JBKTKK010000377.1:0-1974 GCA_047242405.1 Lachnospiraceae bacterium
CCTTGGAAAGGTCAAGCTGCGGCTGAGCTGCAGATACGCCGGCAAATGCGGAAGGTGCCTGGGCTCCTGCCGCCTGCACTGTCCTGCCCTCGCCTTTCTTTGCATCCAGTGACTTCATGGTGGGGAATAATCATCAATTTATTTTCATAAACCACTTTTTTCGTTATTAACAACTTTTTTAGCTTTTCATATCAACTACAAATTTCCTATAAAATCGTTGAAATCTCTGCAATTCGTCGTATCACTGTCGTACTCTTCAAAATTTGTCGTACGCATAAAATCATAACAAATGGGGCTTTTTCTAAAATATATCCAATCTGGATAAATTCTCCATTGCCTCCATTTTTTTCTTATTAGTTACCTCCGCATAAATATCCATCGTTGTCTCAATATTAGCATGACCCATAATTGTCTGTAGTACCTTCAGGTTTGTTTCACATTCACAAAGCCTAGAACAAAACGTATGCCTTAAATGATGGCAAGAAAAGTGTGGTATTAAAATTGGCTCTCGATGCTCTTTTGCCGCTTTGACAATTTCGTCCGCATTGTGAGCTTCATATATGCGTTTAATCGTCCTGTTAATCGTTTGTGGATTATGAACATTGCCAAAACGATTTGTAAATACAATCCGCTCATACCATCGATTTCTACATCGCTAAAGCCGTTTTCCTGCTGTTCGGCATATTCCTGCTGCAATGCCTCATAAACAATATCCATCATAGGAATCGTTCGGATGCCTGCTTCTGTTTTCGGTAATGATATTGCAAAGGTACACATCGGATGGTCTTTGTACCTCGTGCTATAATAAATTAAGCTGTGATTAATACTAATCAAACGCTTTTCGAAATCCAGATCTTCCCATCGAATTCCTATCGCTTCGCCTATGCGACACCCTGTACCAAGCAAAAATTTAAAAATAGATGACCAGTGATTATACGTTATACTATTTTCTATATAATCCATAAAGGCTTTTTGCTGTTCTGGTGTCAAAGCATGTCTTACTCCATGATTTTTTCCTGGTAATTTCTTCACTTGTTTCATCACTCCATCACTCGGATTTATTCGAATAACATTATCCTTCACTGCTAATTGAAATGTCGGGTGCAACACCGTATGAATTGTATCCAATGTATTAAGCTGCAAGTTTTTATCCTTTAACAAGGTTTGATAAAACTGCAATACATCTGAATATTTTACTGCCGCAATTTTCTTTTTTCCGAACCCATCTCTTACAAAATGATTATACATATATATGTAGTTCTGCCTGGTCGTATCTCTAAGCTCCGACTTTGTTGACATATATCTGTCAAAAACAAAATTAATTGTCGCAGTCCCCGCCGTATATGTATCTAAACCATCGAGCTGGTCCCGGATAAGTTGAGCTTCCCGTTTCCGCAGTTCCAAAATGTCTTTGGAGTAGATGCTTCGCCGTTTTCCTTCCGGATCTTATAGGTATATACGTATTTATTATCACAACTACCTGCGTTCACCTTTTTTAATATTCTGGCTGGTTCTTCCTTGAACCGGCCATATCCGCTCCTTTCCAAGGAAAGGGCTTGCACTTGTTACTGTTCTGAGATTGTATCCAACTCGTATTGCATATCAATCCCTCTTAGCAGCACCTGTGATATAGTCATGTCATGTTTGGAGGCATAGTTTCTAAGCTTCGCTGATTCCTCCGCGGTCATCTTTAATCCGATAAAATTATTTTTAGGATTATCTGATTTTGGTCTCCCAGTTCTCGCCATCCTATGCACCTCCATCCATTACATGACTATTATATCTTTTAGTTAAACAGTAAGTCAATCACAAATTTTTCTGCAAACCACTTTCCCTCTTCCCTCTCAATTTATTTCACACGGAACGATTCAAGATATTCGTCAAATACGTCTAAATCAACCAAAACCAATCGGTCAATTTTTAACGTAGCCCCTGCGTCTTTTGCAAGTGTTTGAAATTTGTTCATGCCCATAC
>JBKTKK010000378.1:0-1962 GCA_047242405.1 Lachnospiraceae bacterium
CACAAAGACTAATTGGACGTGGCAATAATTTTCCGGCATCCTTTGTATAGAGTGAAATAAACTGCCCTGGTACTGCCTCTGCAGATATATTTGCTGTTTGTATCCACATGCTAAAGACGTCCTTTGTCAAAGCTTCCTGACTTAGAACTTTTGCTGTCTCTTTGTACTTCATATATTTATCCTTCCTTTTACTTTACAGGTTAATCTTTAAATCCAAGTTAGGCGGATATTGGCGATCCACCATAGTACTTGCTTTGATTTAATTAAAAGATACTTGCGATATCCGCAATCATATCTTCTACTGCCGCTCTCGATGCATCTGCAAAATTTTCCGATCCAAATTTCGCATATTTTTCCATCTTATAGGCAGCAATAATTCCACGGGAAGAATTTACAATGGCACCTAAACCGTCTTCATTGAAATATGGTTTTAAATCACTAGCCTTACCACCCTGTGCGCCATAGCCAGGAACAAGAATATAAGTTTTTGGCATAATCTTACGTAAGACTTTACCCATCTCCGGATAAGTAGCACCTACCACACAACCAATGTAGCTGTACTTATCTCCCATATGCATACTACCCCACTCGGCAACTTTTTCTCCCACTAGTTCGTATAATGGTCTTCCATTTACGAGCTGGTCTTGAAATTCACCACTGGATGGATTGGAAGTTTTCACTAGTATAAACAAACCTTTGTTTTCTTCTTGACAAACTTTAATAAATGGTGTAATTCCATCGGAACCAAGGTATGGATTCACTGTGGCAAAGTCTTCGTTAAATGCAGCAATTTTTTTTGAACCTACTTCTACCTTTCCTAAATGGCCGACTGCATAGGCTGCAGAAGTTGAACCGATGTCTCCACGTTTAATATCACCAATTACAACCAAATCTTTTTCTTTACAGTAATCGACCGTCTTTTGGTAAGCAATCATTCCTGGAACACCAAATTGTTCATACATTGCAATTTGTGGCTTTACTGCTGGAATCAAATCGTAAATTTTGTCTACGATTTCCTTATTGTATTGCCAAATTGCATCGGCCGCTCCTTCTAATGTTTCGCCAAATTCCTTAAATGATTTCTGTTGAATATGTTCTGGAATATAAGATAACATCGGATCTAAACCAACAACAATCGGTGCATGAAGCTTTTCTATTTTATCAACTAATTTATTAATCATATGTCCTCCCTATTCGGTAGCCCTGTACATTTATTCTTAATACTTATTCTTCTGATTTGTATACAATTTTTCCTTCCACAATTGTATACATTACCTTTCCACGTACTGTCTTTCCATGGAATGGTGTGTTTTTCCCTTTCGATACAAAACGATTGGCGTCGATGGTATATTCTCTCTTTGGATCAATAATTACAACATCGGCCATTTTTCCTGGGTTTAAAGTACCCTTGTCGATCCCGATTACTTTTGCCGGATTGTAACTCATCTTTTCCGCCATTTGCAATGGTGTTAAATACCCAGGTTCCACAAGGTTGGTTATGGTTAATGGAACAGCCGTTTCAAAGCCCACAATACCAAATGGCGCTTCCGTTATTGGTTTTTGCTTTTCCTCCACACAATGTGGTGCATGATCAGTAGAAATCACATCCATAATCCCATCTCTTAACCCGGCTTTTAATGCTTCCACGTCTTCACGGGAGCGAAGTGGCGGATTCATCTTAAAGTTACTGTCTCCATTTACGATTTCCTCATCTGTCATAGAAAAATGATGTGGGCATACTTCTGCTGTAACCGATAACCCATGTTCCTTGGCGATTTTCGTTAATAACACACTATCTTTTGTGGAACAGTGGCACAAATGTAATTTCGCATTGGTTTCTTTTGCTAACAAAATATCACGTGCTACGATTACGTCTTCTACTGCATTTGTAATACCAGGAACACCAAGCTCTTTGGATTTAGCCCCTTCGTTAATGCAGCCCTTCCCGGCAAGGGATTTATC
>JBKTKK010000379.1:0-1954 GCA_047242405.1 Lachnospiraceae bacterium
TGTGCCTGGTGCTAGAGAAAGGGCAGAAAAAGGTGAGATTCTTTTTGGAACTGTCGATACGTGGTTAATATGGAATTTGACGAAAGGAAAGGTATTTGTAACGGATTATACGAATGCTTCCCGAACGATGTTATTTAACATTCATGATCTTTGTTGGGACGAAGAAATTTTGGAAATTCTGCAGATTCCAAAAGCAATATTAGCAGAAGTTAAGCCATCAAGCTATGTTTATGGAGCATCTAGCTGCGAAGGCTTTAATGAAGGAATTCCAATCTGCGGTGCAGCAGGGGATCAGCAGGCGGCCTTATTTGGACAATGTTGCTTTGAATCTGGAACAGCTAAAAATACATATGGTACGGGCTGTTTCCTTTTAATGAATACTGGTACAATACCGGTAATTTCAAACAATGGTTTAATTACGACAATTGCCGTTGGCATCGATGGAAGCGTAGAATATGCGTTAGAAGGAAGTGTTTTTGTAGGTGGTGCCGCCATTCAGTGGTTACGCGATGAATTAGGTTTGATTCGCACAGCTTCGGAAACAGAAGTACACGCAAAAGCGGTATCGGATACGGAAGGTGCCTATGTAGTTCCTGCGTTTACGGGACTTGGAGCTCCATACTGGGATCAATATGCGAGAGGCGCCATAGTAGGAATTACGAGGGGATTTAATCGAGATCACCTCGTTCGCGCTACCTTAGAGGCAATTGCTTATCAAGTTTCAGATATTATTCGAGCGATGGAAGCTGATGCGGGAGTAAAATTAGCGACCTTAAGAGTAGACGGTGGCGCAAGTGCCAATAACTTCTTGATGCAGTTTCAAGCGGACATTTTAAACACCTCCGTAGAAAGGCCAGATTGCATCGAATCAACGGCTATGGGAGCAGCTTACTTGGCAGGACTTGCCGTTGGATTTTGGAAAAACCGTAACGATATAAAACAAAATTGGAAATTAGATCGAAGTTTTCAATCAAAAATGGAAGAAGAGAAGCGGGTGGAGTTACTCCATGGATGGGAGAAGGCCGTTCGTTGTGCATTTGGATGGGAAAAAGATTAATAAAAAATGCTCCGTAGCGGAGCATTTTTTATTGCGCTTATCGTTCATCAATGAATCGTAGTAAAGCAGTGCACCCTTCTACGATATCCTCATAAGTTTCATCAAAGTTGCCTGTATACCATGGATCAGCAATATCTCGAGGCTTATCGGAAAAATCTAACAATCGTTTCACTTTATCCATGGACGCATTTGGCCCAATAATTCTTTTGAGATTTCGAATATTATAACTGTCCATACAGAGAATATAATCGTAGTTCTCGTAGTCAGCTTTTGTAAATTGTACAGCCTTGCGCGGTGAAAAAGCAACATGCATGTCTTTTAATTTTCTACGGGTTCCAGGATGGATGTCATTTCCTATTTCCTCTCTGCTTGTTGCACGAGAGGCGATTTGGAATTGGTGTTCCCTTCCTTGCTCATTAACCATATGTTTGAAAACAAACTCTGCCATGGGAGATCGACAGATATTGCCATGGCAGATAAACATGATACGAATCATAGTAACTCCTTATCTAATTAGTAAGTATTAAAGCTATATTATAACATAGAAAAGATAGCTGTGTTGGTGAAATTATTGCATCAATCAAATATTTTTCTTATGAAAATGGATACTTTGGTACATATTAAAGGTAGAAATATAGAAGACAGGAGTTAAAAATGCAAATCCATTTACCAGAGCTATCCGTAATTATTTTAGTAGGAAATGATGAAAGCGGTAAAAGGGCATTCTGTAAGAGAAATTTCAAAAAAGAGGAAAGCGTGCGTATGGATGATTTGGAAAATTTAGAGCAACGTTTAAAGGAAGGGAAGTTATCGGTTGTCAACCTAGGAAATGAAGATGATCGCATGCTAGATGAAATCGTTCATTTGGCTAGAAAATTCCATGTAACTTTGATTGCT
>JBKTKK010000380.1:0-1942 GCA_047242405.1 Lachnospiraceae bacterium
AGCTTCGACAGCTTGCTGCCGCCGTGGAAATCCATATCACTCGTGTAAGCATTGACCCGGTTGCCAACACAGCGCCCTTTGTGGTCCATACCGAAGTACTGAACCTCATGTCCCATTTTCCGGAGCTGTTCACCCAGCTTGAAGATATAGGTCTCGCTGCCGCCGTTGGCGTGCAGAAATTTATTGATAATCAGTGTTCTCATGTACTTTTTTCCTTATGTTTTATGTTCAGTTTCATACCCCTTGATAGGACAAAGTAGTTATTATGTATTATTTATAAATCAAAGCGCTTTATCCGAACGCTGGTAGTGAAACAAAAATGATTGTTTGAGCCTTATCCCCTTCACAGAAAATAGTGTAATACGCTATTTTTGCCCAATTTTCAATATGCACATCCCGCCACCCGCGTTGGGATAGAGGAGATTATTGATTTAGAGGATACGCATTGATTTTCCTTCTCTAAAATGTATTTTTTGTTATGTTTGTTTCTGAATCCGCATTAGGAAAGTAAATATGCTCTTATCATCAGTATCTTTCATTTTGTTTCAGCACCTCCAAGCGATTAGCAAAGATGTTCTTATCATCAATATTTACTATTTTGATGGACATTTCCGGTCCGATGGGAAATTCAGTGTTCATTCCATTATATATTATGTCTAAGGTCGTCTTATTTTTAGGTTTAACCAACCCCGGAATGTTTCATCATCTGCGCTTGAAAAAGAATATTACTTACCATTAAAAATTTTATTTATTCACTCTCTGTATACTTCTAACGTTTTCTCAACAACACCATCCCAACAATATTTACTACATATAAAATCCACTGCTTTATTTTTATATGCTGCTACCATTGCTTCGTCATCACACACACTTTGTAATTTCTTGTGAAGATCTGTAACAGCAGACTTCTTAAATACTAAAGCCTTATCTTCAACCACTGAGACACACTCCTCTATGTCGGAAACCAAACAGCAATTCCCATAACTCATTGCTTCCAATAAACTGAGAGGCATTCCTTCAAGATCACTAGGCAATGTATAAATATATGCGTTGCTATAAATCTCGTCCAATTCCTGTCCCCGGATAAACCCTGTAAATAGAATTCTTCTATCATTCTCTGCCATTTTTTTAAGTTCATTTGTAAACTCTTCTGTATCTGAGCTTCCACCTGCAATAACAAGCTTTTTATCTGTTTTTACTTTCTTAAATGCTTCAATTAAATATCTTAATCCCTTTTCAGGAACTAGCCTCCCCAGGAATAAAATGTAACTATCTTTTTCAAGTCCATACTTTTTTTTGATAATATCGGCTTTTCTAATCCGAGGTCTCACAACTCCATTAGGAATAAATCTGGTTTTTCTTCCGTATGTCTTCATAAAATAATTTTGTACCCCTTCAGAAAGAACAATAATTTCATCTGCATATTTTACTGCACATTTTTCTCCCAGCATGATATATGTACTTGCAAATTTCCCCCATTTAGCTCTTTGATGATCTAATCCATGAATAGTAGCTATACATTTCTTGCCGAATAATTTAGGAAACCATAACATAGCACACGGTCCTTCAGCATGAAAATGCACCACATCGTACTTACCGAAAGCCGCGCAAAACGCACCTGCAACTGACGCTGTCATAGCAGCAAGTCCCTTTTTATTTAAAGTAAAAACTGATTTAAGTCTAACGCCTTTATAATCAGTTAATTGGTCACAATCAAATTCTTTACCACTTACGTGATGACCTTTCCGGTTATAACAAGTAACATTATGTCCAAGTTTAACCATTCTAGTTGCTAATTCCTCTACGACAATCTCAATGCCACCCTCCCTGGAAGGGATTCGTTTATGGCCTAACATAGCAATGCTCAGATTCTTTTTATAGTCAGTTTTTAAAATATTATCCTCTTTAGAGTTCTTACCCTCCATAATTAATAACTTCTCCC
>JBKTKK010000381.1:0-1907 GCA_047242405.1 Lachnospiraceae bacterium
GTATTATATTCTCTGTCTTCGACTATTTTCTAGATAATGTTGCTGCTACGGATATGGCTATCATCGTTTTCTCTTTTGTTATGGCTATACTTAATTCATATTTAGCAAGTAAAGCAAAAGAATAATAAGTGCACTTGAGAAATAGGCTTTCATACATACTTTTTCGATAATAGGAAACTTATAAAGTAAAATAGATCGTTGGATATGAAAGGTGTATGGCTTTGGCATACACCTTCTTTTTTTATCCGGTTGATTTGAAAATATGGAAGAAATTCGTCGAATATTAGGGAAAGATAAAGATTTACTATTGACTTTAGTAAATAAAAGCGATATATTACTAAAAAATGTAGTAATAAAGGAGCAGATATGGATTCGTATATAAAGTACTTGGACGAATCAATGGGAAAATTGATTACATATGCAAATCTAATAGACCAGGTGAAGCATGATTGTGGAATAGGCATTTTACTTTCCCCACCAGAAATTCATCTTTTAGAAGCAATCGTAAATCATCCAGGTTATAATACGACCAATTTAGGCGAAGTTATCGGATTATTAAAGGGAACTTTATCAAAGCGGGCAAAACATTTAGAAGATCTTAAATTAATTACGAAATACCAAATAGCTGGAAATAAAAAAGAAATATTTTATGAAGTTACTCCCTTAGGAAAAATTGCATATGAGGGTCATTACAAATACCATGATGAAGTGAGTGCCCCTTTTTATAAATGGATAAAGGAGCAACCAAAGGAAGATTTAGAAGTGTTTTTGAATTTTGTTCAACGGTATACGGAATATTTAAAAGATTATTTAAAATAAAATGTTTCCTAGGAAACAAAATGGGGGTATTATGGGCTATATTTTAAAGCATGTAAATCTCATAACGATGGAAGAAGATGGAGTGATTCCAGATGTCGATTTGTTCATAGCAAATGGAAAGATTATGAGGATCAGTAGAAGGATTGATATAGCAGGAATTGATACATATGATTGTAGCGGAAAATTTGCGATGCCAGGTTTAATCGACGCTCATGTGCATATGGATAGCAGTGAAATTACTGCGATGCTTCTAGCCAATGGGGTGACTGCATGCAGGAATATGTGGGGATTTCAGGAAACGCAGCAATGGAGGAAAGAAATTGCTGAGGGGAAGCGGTTTGGAAGCCATGTGTATTCAACGGGACCGTTAACCGATGGGGTTACTTACTGGGAACATTCTCTCATTGTGCAAACAGAAGAAGAGGCAGTCAAGGCGGTTATTGATTGTATCAATGGTGGCTATGAGTATGTAAAAACCTACCCAAGTATACCACGAGATGCCTTTATAGCATTGATGAATACAGCAAAAACTTTAGGAATTAAAGTAATGGGACATGGGAATTATCATGTCACCTTTCAAGAGTTAAAAAATCTAGGTTACTATTCTTTGGAACATATTAGCTGCCTACCAAAGAATGAGGAAGAAGTTGTTATGCTAGCTGAATCGGGGATGTGGTTTTGTCCAACCTTAATTGTAGCAAGAACAATAGAAGATTATGTACACTGTGATAAAGATGTCAGAACAACAAAAAATTTCGATAATATGTGCGAGTACTGGAGAAAAGATTGGGATAAGATTACAGCTTGGAGAAAAGCACTACATAGGTACGATGATTATGATTTACAAGCCGAAATTGAAATGGCAAAGGTGTTTGTTAAAAATTCTGATAATGTTTTAATGGGGACTGATGTACCAAATCCAGGAGTTACTGGTGGTTTTTCAGCTCATCAAGAGTTGGAGGATCTTGTGGCGACATTTGGAATGACTCCTTTTGAAGCAATTCGTACTGCTACGGTTAATCCTGCTCGTTCCCTGGGGATTGTAGAACAAAAAGGCCGTTTAAAAGAGGGTATGGATGCAGATATAT
>JBKTKK010000382.1:0-1901 GCA_047242405.1 Lachnospiraceae bacterium
ATTTTATTCTCACCCATATATCGGTGCGTACAAAACAGAGGATTTCAAAAAATCATAATCTCATTATGCATTATTCTGTTTCAAGTTGACAAATAATGGGCTTGATATTGACAATAATAGCAATATGAAATAAGATTATTGTATAAGATTAATATAAGTATAAAAAAACACGGGATCTAATTCATAGATTTCATACAATGTGTAGAATAATGATACACAAGGGGTAAGTACATTTTTTGATAGGAGAAAGATATGAAAAAAGAGAATGGGCAGCAAGATTTGTTCAAAGATATTGGGAACACAAAAATTGTTGGTGTAGCTGGTGATAAGGAAATTTTTCCAAGGGAAGTACCAGATAAATATTTTACGGAAACGAAAGAAGCATTTGCTTATAGAGAGGTTAAGTTTTCCTGCGATTCTTCTTTTAACTCAAAAATTGAATCGTTTCATTTATCTTTAAATGAGATGAGGGCATATTATGCAACATTTATGGAAAATTTACTTCCTAAAATAGGTACAACGGTAGAGAAAGAAGAAATAACAAGCTTTGAATTTCGATATGCAAAGCAGGCAGAAGTATTTAAGTTTAATTCTAACGTAGAAGAAGATTGGGAAAAGGTTACAATACCTGACTATCGTGGTCCAGCTTTGGAAGATGGTAAATGGAAAGGATTTTATAAAACCACGTTCAAAGGGAAAAAATTAGAATTGGATGAGCGGATGGTAATTCGTTTTCAGTGTGTGGATTATAAGGCGGTTGTTTACTTAAATGGCAGCTACGTAGGGCAACATGAGGGCTTTTTTGCACCTTTTGAATTTGATATAACAGATTATATTTTAGAAGAGAATGAGCTAGTTGTAGAGTGTCACAATGATATACCCACATTAGGGGTAGGACCGGTGCTGGATGGGGATAAATTGTATGCAGCTACAGGACCCGGATGGGATGATCCTGAAATTGGTTGGCATCACTGTCCAGCGGGGGCAGGTATATGTGGAAAGGTAACGTTAGAAGTACGCCCAGAGGTACATATAGAAGATATTTTTGTAAGATATACGGGGGAAGGACAAACGGAAATTCGTATTGGAATTGACAATTATACAAATGAAGTAAAAGAAGATTATGAATTGACGATTGCTTATCACCCTAAAAATTATATAGGGGTTCCCATTGGTTGTTTTAGTAAAACAATCTCTTATATAGGGGTTGGTAAAAATGAATATCGTTTTTCAATCCCTATAGAAAATTATCGAATGTGGGAGCCCGATACCCCGTGGTTATATGGAGCTGTGGTTACATTAGAAAAAGGGGACGCATGTAGTAGAAGAATTGGTAACTTTGGATTAAAGACATTTATAAGTGATGAGAATAGTAAACCAAAGGGAAAATTCTATTTTAATGGAAAACCATTGGTGCTGCGTGGAGCCAATGAGATGGGCCATTTGCAGCAATGTGTTATGAACGGGGATATGGATATGCTCATTGATGATATTCTTATTGCAAATTTATTCACTATGATTTATTACCGCATTACCCAACGGCCGGTACAAGAAGAAATATATGATTACTTTGATATGCTTGGAATGATGCATCAATGTGATTTTCCGTTATTTGGGTTTCTTCGAAGACCACAGTTTGCAGAAGCGGTAAAGCAGACAGTGGAGATGGAACACCTAATTCGAAGTCATGTTTCCTCCATTATGGTTACTTTTATCAATGAGCCTATGTCTTTAAGAAAAACGGATAATCCCAATGATAAGTTTTCCAAGCGGTTTGAAGCAAAAGGCCATAGGCATTTACAACGAGATGAATTAGAAGCATTTTTTGTAGCTGCTAGGAAAGCGATTTATGTTGAAAACCCAGATCGCGTTATTAAAAATGTGGAAGGAGACTACGATCC
>JBKTKK010000383.1:0-1901 GCA_047242405.1 Lachnospiraceae bacterium
GACATGGGCTGGCAAAGAGGCCTTTGTTGGGTGGTCAGTAGAGCCACAGACGGGGCAAGGATTGCCTTCTTCTAATTCTTGAGCTAATATTCCAGCCAATGCCATTTGGTATTGCTCAAAGGCTGCTTCAAATCTATCATTCCATTCTCTATATTGTTGATGGATTTCTAAATACGTTTTCTTCGCAAGTTCCCATTGCTCCTTCTTTTTTTCATTCGTATGAAACAGATCTTTACATTGTCTCAATACGGTTAGACGGTCTTGCCACTTGACCAGGGAATCTTCCCAAGTTTGGGACTCCTTATAAATAGATTCCTTTAAAACTTTTTCTTCTTCTAATTGTATGAGTTGTTGTTTATAGTGATTATGCTCATTTAACAATGTGGTTTTTCTTCGTCCGCAATCCCTCCATGCAACTTCAGTTGGACGAACAAGCCAGTAGCGGTGGCTGGCTTCCACGGATTCTTCTAATTGCTCCATTTCTGCTTTTTTTGCAAGAAGAATGCCTATCTGTTGTTTTGCCTGCTCGTATTGTTCGATTTTTGCATTGTGCGCTTCTTCTTTTAATTTTTCTGCTTGGAGTAAATCTTTCTCTTTCTCTTTTTTTGATAAGTTATCAGATATCCATTTTGAATTCTTTTTATCATGTTGGAGAATGTCCTTTAGTAAGGCTAATAAGACATTGTAATTTTTATCCTCCACATGCAGGAAGGTAATCCATTGGGATTGATAGATAAAATATTGTTGCGATATGGAGGGTTCTTCCTGTGAAAAAATCGATGCATCAGCAATTGATACAGAGGAAAGGGCTTCTTCAATTTTACTTTTCAAATCTAAAATTTGACTGTAGAGGGCTTTGGCATTTGTACTTAAAAGTTTTTGCAATTTACCATAGCGATGTGTTTGGAAAATACTTTGAAATATGGCGCCACGTTCCTTTGAATCTGCCAGTAATAATTTTATAAATTCACCTTGTGCCAACATAGACAACTGTTTAAACTGATTTCGATCCAGTGATAAAATCTCCTGCATCCTAACTTTTACTGGTTGTATGCCCTCAGCTAATAATTTCCTGGCTTCTGGATTTACATCTGGATTCTTACCACATACAAGATATAACTCTGCTCGTTCTGCCTGTGGGGTAAACCCAGTTCCATTCTTTTTTGGGCGGTTATAGCGTGGACTTCGTGTAATATAATAGATTGAGTCCTTATGGGAAAAAATCAGGCGAACAAAGGTTGGGGTATTTGTATCGGCGAAATCGCTCCGCAGCGTATCTTTTTCTCGAATTTCACCACTAACTTCACCATAAAGGGCAAATGAGATAGCATCAAATATCGTAGTCTTTCCAGCACCAGTGGGGCCGGTTATAAGGAAGAGACCGTTTTCTCCGAGAGAAGAAAAATTTACGGTTTCTTCCTCTTTATACGGTCCCCATGCGGAAAGTGTTAATTTAATTGGTTTCATTTTCTTCACCATCCAAACGTTCTAGTATTTTTTGGAATACTGCATTGCGGCTTTCATCCATTTCTCTGCCTGTTGTGTAGGAAAAAAAATCTCCAAATAGTTCAGCAGTAGATTTTGTTTTCCGTATGGCTGTTTCAGATTCTGTTTCTAGATCATCTAACATATTTTTCTTTAAAATAAGTTGCATTGTATTGGGATATACACTACGCAATGTTTTCATAGGGTCTATTAGTTCCAATTCATCGGTAAGTGTAGCAAAAATATAATCCTCTTTTGGAATTGAGGATACGACTTCATCTGAAATCAAATCCGATAAAGTTCCTTCTATACATCGCATATCATGAAGTGGATTCAAAG
This sequence comes from Lachnospiraceae bacterium, assembly GCA_047242405.1. Lineage (GTDB taxonomy): Bacteria > Bacillota > Clostridia > Lachnospirales > Lachnospiraceae > Fimimorpha. The sequence goes on from JBKTKK010000383.1 coordinate 1,825, forward strand.
GTATAAACTGGTTCACGAGATGTCCCTTCTCATTCATTTCTATAAGTCGAATTCCTTTTTTATGAAAAACTTCAGAT
>JBKTKK010000384.1:0-1887 GCA_047242405.1 Lachnospiraceae bacterium
GTTCTTAATATTATAGGCACTTTGGTCCTTTTACTATAATGGAAAGATAGAAAACTTAAGGAAATATAGATAACTTTATATAAAAACTTACGTAGTAATTTCACGTAAGTTTTTTTTTTCGTATGAAGTTAGGAAACAGTGGAAGAATAAAGAATATAAAAAATAAAATACTATGTTTATATCCTAAGTTAAATCTGGAAATATGCAGAAGGAGAAGAAGGATGCGTATAAAAAAATATTTTATACTAGTATTAGCTTTCATTGTGGTAACAATAAGTTTATCGGGATGTAGCCTATTAAATAATGATAGACGTGTTATTCGGATAGCCCATGGCCAGTCCGCGACTCACCCAGATCATGTGGGGCTTTTAGCTTTTGAAAAATATGTGGAAGATAGGCTTGGCGATCAGTATGATATTCAAATTTTCCCAAACGAATTACTTGGATCTTCGCAAAAAGCAATTGAATTGGTTCAAACAGGTGCTTTGGAATATGCAATTGCAAGTACGGGAAACTTGGAAACATTTAATGATATTTATCAGATATTTAGTATCCCATACTTATTTGATAGTATTGATGTTTTTTACGATACGATGAACGATGATATTTTAATGAATGGTATATATGAATCTACCGAAGCATCTGGTTTCCAAGCAGTTGCATGGTTAACGGCTGGTACAAGAAACTTCTATGCAACCGTACCAATTGAAAAACCAGAGGATTTAAAAGGAAAGAAGATTCGTGTGCAGCAAAGTCCGACCAATGTAAGAATGATGGAGTTATTTAATGCAGCGGCGGCACCTATGAGTTTTGGCGAAGTATATACGGCCATACAGCAAAGGGTAATTGATGGTGCAGAAAATAATGAATTAGCTTTAACCAATAACAAACATGGTGAAGTTGCTAAATACTACTGTTATGATCAGCACCAGATTGTACCCGATATGTTAATTGCAAATACTAAGTTTTTAGCGGATTTAAGCACAGAAGAAAGAGATATTTTTAATGAAGCTGCAAAAGAATGTACAAGGGTAGAAGTAGAAGAATGGGATAAGCAAGTAGAAGAAGCAGTGGCAATGGCAAAAGACATGGGTGTTGAATTCTTCTACCCCGATATACAGCCATTTAAGGAGATGGTGTTACCTCTTCACTTAGAAATATTAGAGGATAATCCCAAATTGCAGCCAATTTATGATCGAATCAATAATCTCGCAAAACAAAGAGCAGCAGCGAACGACGGGCAGTAATTAATAGGATTTTATTTAATAAAGTGGAGCAAAAATGCGTGTTCTACGAAAAATTAGCGCGACGCAACGCGCGGATAGGTTTATTATGAAGACATTAAAAAATGCCCTAGATACCGTTCTTAGTGCTGTTTGTATAATATTATTCGTCTTTATGACAATTATAGGAACATATCAAATAGTAGTTCGATATGTTTTCAATTCACCAAGTACAGTATCAGAAGAATTGCTTACTTTTTCTTTTACATGGATGGCCTTATTATCAGCAGCACTTGTCTTTGGTAAAAGAGATCATATGAGAATGGGTTATTTCGCTGATAAATTACCTCCAACGGGATCTATTATTTTAGGAATCATATCGGAATTACTTGTACTCCTATTTGCAGCTTTGATATTAATCTATGGTGGGATATCAATTTCTAAACTAACAATGACACAGGTAACTGCTTCCTTAGGGGTTTCAATGGGCATTATATATTTGGTTGTACCTCTATCAGGAATATTAACGGCCTTTTACAGCCTTATAAATATATGGATTTTATGTCAAAGACTATCGAATGGAACAGTTGATGGAGAGGAGGAAAAGGGATGAGTCTTGCAGCTTTGTCTGGTCTAATTATTGCGGTAGTATTAATTGTCTTAT
>JBKTKK010000385.1:0-1871 GCA_047242405.1 Lachnospiraceae bacterium
TTTCTATCGTCTGGTTATCAGAAGAAAAAAATCCGAGAAAAGCCTCGGAAAAAAATCCTCCAATTACCGCAAAAATAATACCGTTACATATTGCAAGAAATATCCCATGAAGCGCTGTCTGGTTGGCTTCTTCGCTTCTTTTTTCTCCAAGATAGCGTGAAAGCAGGGTATTCATTCCTACCGCTGTACCACAAGCCACCGCCACAATAATCATTTGCACGGGATAACATAAAGAAACTGCTGTTAAAGCTTCATCAGATACACGTGCAACAAACATACTATCCACAATATTATATAAGGCCTGTATTAGCATAGAAATCATAATTGGAATTGACATACTAAGTATCAACTTTTTTATTTCCATAGTACCCATTTTGTTCTCTACCATAAAAGTTCCCCCTTTATCTTTGTCATTTATTTCGTGTTTAAAGAATATTTTTGTATAATAGCTAGATCTGTTTTTATCAACTAAAGTAATCTTATGCATTCACTCTCTTACAGTTAGTTTTTCAGTGGCAGGAGCTTTCTTAAGACAACGTCCGATTTTACTGTCTACCTTTATTCATTGCCCAATCTTTCTTTCTTAAATATTCTGCTTGGAACTTACAACACAAAAAACGGATAAGAAGTCGAAACAAAATAGTAGCCTGATCCGACTCTCCTATACGGGAAGAGTAGCCTCCGGCAAACCATTTGTTAGCATCTTATCCAATCTTATACCTATGTTCATAAGTCCGTTAACAACTCTCTAGATGATAACAGAAAAATCGACGTGTGTCAATTACTATTCTGGAATAGCAGGTGGAGATGGGATTTTAGTAATAATCAACTTCCCATCATCACACTTAACTGTAAGCGATGTATTAGTTGTAAATCCTCACTCTATCAACCATGCTCCTTTCAGCATAATCGACGGAGTTGGTTTGTATTGATCCCCTTAGTGTGCATATACTTTCAAAACCATTGAAATCACATTCACCGCAATATTTCGCACGCTTTGCGCACCCAACTGGGACTATCTGACCAGGCGTTTCCTTTTTTCAAACATTTGATCACAATTTAATACCTAATCATATAGTAAATTACATAAGCCCAACTTAATATTCCATGTACAATAGCCCACCCTATGGAATGCCAAGCATTATAACTAATAATCATAGCTAATACAGACCCAAAGGAAATTCCTGTACCAACCGTATTCTTTACTATCGTTGTTCGCTTATTATTCCCCATCCTCTTCTCCCCTTATTGAAACATCATTAACATGTTTTCTCATATTTTTTACTTCACTACTACCGTTACATTATATCATAGAAAATAGTATAACTATACTTACATTTGAATGATACCCTCCAATTCATAATGGACACGAATATTTCATTCTATATTTTTACTCTGCAGTTTGCTATAATAACTAATATTAGAATTTCAAAGGTGGTCATATTTTGAAACTTACGATGCTTGGAACAGGAAATGCCCTAGTCACAGAGTGTTATAATACATGTTTTGTATTAAGTGAAAATGATAGTTATTTTTTAATAGATGGCGGAGGCGGAAATACGCTTTTAAGCCAGCTTAAGCACGCGAACGTGAACTGGAAAGTATATACCCAATGATCTGGAAAGTATTGAGCTGTAAGAAGAATGAAGCAATTTTATTATTACATCCCTTAAAGTGAAATACCCTTTACTTGACATCACAAAAGTATTTTGGTAGTATAATCCTAATGTTTAAATATTGCTTTTGTTTTCTAGGGTTCCGTAACAGGAGTGTTAGGCTGGACCGAGAGAAAACGCATAATTTATAAATTATGTACACGGTAGGATAAAAGCCTAGGGGTTAAGAATCATACTCCTGGGCTTTTTCTATTG
>JBKTKK010000386.1:0-1868 GCA_047242405.1 Lachnospiraceae bacterium
TTCTATCCGACATGTCGTTCCGCCGCCAGGGAAAGAACCAGAGATTACTGTAACCGCCTATCGCCACGGCAAATGGTATGTTATAGACGTCAACGACAACGGAACATCCGAAAATGCCGCACAGCTCAATCTTCATCTGGAATACAAGCCCAACTCCCTTAAGGTGTCCAACGGCTTTGGCATCCGCAATGTAAACGAACGACTGCATTTGTATTTCAAGGACGCCCCTGGACTCTGCTATCACAATAGACCCGATGGCGGGTTAACTGCCCGGATTATGTTCCCTGCCCCCCCGCCAGATAATGTCTCACTGCCGGATTCGGATTGAGCAGAAACAATCTGACGTAAGCATTACGGTGTATACCGATGCTAATAAAATATGAGGAAGGATGCAATCTATGAAAAACAAAAAGAATGAAATTGTCACAAATGGAATCCATACCTACACTGCCCCAGAGCAATATGTCCCGCCAAAGAGCCCCCAGGTACGCCAACATCTAAAATGGTTCACTGGGCTGAAGCTTGGTCTGATGATGCACTGGGCGCCTGGCTGCCAGCTCGGCACCTATGAGTCATGGCCTCTCTCTGACGGTGACGGTTCCTGGTCCCAATCCGCTGTAGACTGGACCGATGTCGAGACCTTTAAAGAGCAGTACATCAATGCACATAAGACCTTCAATCCTGTGAAATTTCGCCCGGATAAATGGGCGCAGCTGGCAGAAGACTGCGGATTTAAGTATCTTCTTTTTACGACCAAGCATCACGACGGCTTCTGCATGTTCGACACGGAAACAACAGACTACAAAATTACGGATCCGTCCTGTCCCTTCCACACAAGTCCCTATGCGGATATTACACGCTCCCTCTTTGAAGAATTCCGCAAACGGGGAATGGCTATTTCCGCTTATTTCTCCAAGCCAGACTGGCATAGCGACGCTTACTGGCACCGGGCATTCGGACCGGCACCTACAAGGAATGTCAATTACTCCATCACGGAGCATCCTAAGCTATGGGAGGAATTTGTCACCTTTACCCACCGGCAGATTGAAGAACTAGGTACCAAATATGGAAAGATCGACTGCCTCTGGCTGGACGGCGGCTGGGTAAATAAGGATAATCTGGATCAGGATATCCATCTCGGCGAGATCATCGAAAAGCTTCGCAGCACTACCCAGCCTCATCTGATTGTCTGCGACCGGACCATGGGCGGGGAATTTGAAAATATTGTAACGCCTGAAAAGCAGATTCCCGAAAGGGCAATGTCCATTCCGTGGGAGACCTGCACGACAATGGGTAGATATTTCTCCTTCCATTATACGGATACGTTCAAATCCGGCAGGGAATTGGTCCATTTGCTTCTGGATATTGCCTGCCGGGGCGGAAATCTGGCACTGAATGTGGCCCCCCAACCTGACGGAGAACTTCCTGCTCCTGCCGTGACCTCCATGCGCGAGTTGGGTCGCTGGCTGAAAATACATGGAGATGGCATCTATGAGACGGAGGCCGCCGAGCCCTACTTCACACGAAGCGACCGTTATACAACAAAAGAGAATACACTTTATGTGTTCCACCTGTATGAGGACTGCGCCCGACTGCCCGCCAGCTTGTATCTGGATGTAAGAAAAGAAGTTTCCACAGTCACATTGATGCGTACCGGGGAGGCGGTTCCCTTTACCCACCGCGGAAATTATCTTATTCTTGACACAAGCGCAATCAATATGAACGCTGCCTTTTATGCGGATTGCTTCGTTATACGCTAAGCCGAACAAAAGACCTTGCGACAAGCCATTTCAACTCCCCCTTATAAGAAGCAAAAAGAGACGGATAGGCCGTCTCTTTTATGTTTTGTATTGTTATATATCTAGTGC
>JBKTKK010000387.1:0-1862 GCA_047242405.1 Lachnospiraceae bacterium
TCGTTAATGTTGCCGGTTGCCTGTCTACCGATATGCGGTATACTAATGGGAATCGGTTATGCGCTTTGTCCTGCTACCATGCAGGGAGGGGAAATTACCGGTATCATCAATCAAATTGGTTTCTTTCTAGTAAAAGCAGGCGGTGCATTAATTGACAACATGGCACTTCTATTCGTTATTGGTGTTGGTGTTGGTATGTCAGAGAATAACGACGGGACAGGCGGCCTTGCAGCACTGGCATCCTGGCTTATGATGACAACTTTACTTTCAACTGGCACGGTTACGGTAATCATGCCATCTATTGTAGAAAATGCAAATGCAACACTCGCATTTGATAAGATCGTTAATCCTTTTATCGGCATTCTTGCAGGTATTATTGGTTCCAGCTGTTACAATAAATTTAGGAATACCCAACTACCGAACTGGTTGGCTTTCTTTAGTGGAAAACGCTGTGTCGCAATCATCGCCGGTGTAATCTCCATCATTGCGTCTGCCATTCTGTTATTCGTATGGCCTGTTGTTTTCGGTGTACTAATTACTTTTGGTGAATCCATTTCAAAGATGGGGGCAGTTGGTGCAGGTATCTATGCATTTCTAAATCGTCTCCTAATCCCAACCGGTCTGCATCACGCATTAAACAATGTATTCTGGTTTGATACAATCGGTCTAGGTGATTTGAAACACTTCTGGTCTGGAAAAACATCGGCTGATGTTTCCTGGAGTCTTGGTATGTATATGTCAGGGTTCTTCCCATGTATGATGTTTGGTATACCGGGTGCGGCACTGGCTATGATACATACGGCCAAAAGCAATAAGAAGAAACTTGCAATCGGTCTCGTTGCCTCCGCTGCCGTATGCGCCTTCGTCTGTGGTGTTACTGAACCGTTTGAATTCGGCTTCATGTTCCTTGCTCCTGCATTGTATGTGATTTACGCATCGCTGTACGGCATCTTCGTTACCATTACAGCTATCGTTGGATTCCGTGCAGGTTTCAGTTTCTCCGCCGGTGCAACTGACCTTGTGTTTTCCGCCTCCTTGCCCGCAGCACAGAATACTTGGATGATTCTTCCCTTAGGTATTGCTGCCTTTATTGTATTCTATGTAGTATTCCGCTTTGCTATCGTGAAGTTTAACCTGAAAACACCTGGCAGAGAAGAGGATGACGAAGAAACAGAAAAGCAGGCTGTACTGGAAAATAACAACTATACCGAAGTTGCTCGAATTATTCTGGAAGGTATTGGTGGGGCAGAAAACGTGATGTCTATTGATAACTGTATCACACGACTCCGCCTTGAAATAAAAGATTATACAAAGATCAACGAAAAGAAAATCAAATCTGCCGGTGTCGCCGGTGTAATTCGCCCAGGTAAGAATTCCGTTCAAATAATCATTGGAACAAAAGTACAGTTCGTAGCTGATGAGTTTAAGAAGATGTGCAAGCAGTAGATAATGAAATCCCTTTACCTAAAATTAAAAGGCAGGATGGAACAAAAACTATGTACAACGGCTACACCCAGGATAAAATGGGGTGCTGACAACAAAGGGGAGGAATGCTACTAGAAAAGTAGCTCCCTCCCTTTTCCAATGTCATTATGTTAATACATTGGAATTCTCTTGTTTTGAATGAAATGCTGACAACCCCTTTACAAACAATATCAATATGTTAATCCCATTGTCCTGGGAACTTTATTTTTTCCATATATGGAAACTTTTTATCATACACTTCAACTTTATCATCTGTAACTTCTTCAAAAAATTCTGCTTCAAAAAATTTTCCATGAATAGAGGAGAACCCACCTTCCCTTAGTTCGATTCCCATGAAAGCATTAAAATTCTCACCATCTCTAGTTGTAATCCCAAAA
>JBKTKK010000388.1:0-1861 GCA_047242405.1 Lachnospiraceae bacterium
TGTTTACTTATATACTGAGCAAAGAATAAAATTAAAACAATTTTTGATATTTCTGAAGGTTGAATCTGTATTCCGATATCAATCCATCGAGTTGCGTTATTTGCTTCTACACCAATCCCAGGTACTTTAACAAGTAATAGTAATATTAGGTTAATTATGTAAAACAACCAATAAAATTGTCCAAGCCAGCGATAGTCAATAATAGAGGCGACTACCATTATAATTAGACCACTTATAATACCTATGAATTGCTTTGTAACATATGCTTGGTTCGCTTGATGTATGGCAAAAAGTCCGATTGCTAATAAACAAAGGACTGATCCAATTAAGATAAAGTTGTAATTTCTTATTTTAATAGACTTATCATGTATCTTCATCCGTTGCCTCCTTCTACTAATTTCTATATGTTATATTAAAACAAATCATATTGCAAGAAGTTTAGGAAATTTTAATTGTTTAAGAAGGGCTCTTTCTAAGGTGAAAGGTATATTAGAATTGAATAAGGCCAGAATCGTTTTTTTCGTATTGCTATAAAAAACGATAGCCCCTTTTCCTTGTAATACGTATGGATGGCAATTCAATCGTAAGAAAAAGCGGGAAGGCCACAGGATTGCAGTAAAGGAACGGGTGACCTACCGTTTTGTTATGTTTATAGAAATAATAAAAGACTAATGGCCATTACAATCATTCCAGAAATCAGGCCATAAATAGAAAGATGGTGCTCACCAAATTCTCTGGCAGCGGGAAGTAATTCATCAAAAGAAATAAAGACCATAATACCTGCCACACCTGCGAAAATGATACCAAAAACAATATCATTCATGATGGGCATTAACAAAAGCCAGCCAATCAATGCACCAATGGGTTCGGCTAAACCAGATAAAAAGGAATATAAAAATGCTATGCCTTTTGAACCAGTGGCCTGATAGATTGGCACGGAGACGGCAATGCCTTCTGGAATATTATGAATAGCGATGGCAACCACGATTGGGATAGCAATGCTCGGCTCTTGCATTGCAGATACAAAGGTTGCTAACCCTTCTGGAAAATTGTGAATAGCAATGGCAAGGGCAGTAAACACTCCCATACGCATGAGTTTTGCAGACTCAGGTTTAAGTTCCTGTTCAAAATCTACCGATTTTATCTCATGGGGATTTTTTTCAGATGGCATCAATTTGTCTATAATAGCAATTACTAACATACCACCAAAAAAAGCAATCACTGTAATCCAACTCCCCTTTACTTTGCCTAATTCTGAAATAAGGGAATCCTGGGCTTTGAAAAATATTTCTATCATTGAAACATAGATCATAACCCCAGCAGAAAACCCAAGGCTTATAGATAGAAATTTTTTGTTTGTACGTTTTGTTAAAAAAGCAATACAACTGCCAATTCCGGTGCTAAGACCGGCAATCATCGTAAGCATAAAAGCAAAAAATAAATGATTCATAGAAACTCCTCCTTTACAGTTAGCATACGCTAACTACAATTATAATATAACATTAACGTAAAAACGTGTCAACCGAAAGAAAAAAAGTTTCACATTCCTAAAAGCGGAAGTGACGGCTTACATGTTTTTCGGTTCACCTCTAGGAAGAGTCGACCTTAATTTCATATGATTTACAAATTATGAGATATCGTGTATATTGAAAAATATAGAGACGCGAAAGATACTATCGTATATTCCAGTTCTCTTAAACAATATATCAAATAAAAGTAAACAAAAAAGGAGAAAAGATATGTTAAAAAAGTTTTGTTTATCTGTCCTTGTAGTTATTTTATTGTTCACTTGTGTATTTGGTGATACTGTTTTGAATGTAGAAGGAAATACACAACATTCAGATTTTGCAAATATTGTATT
>JBKTKK010000389.1:0-1854 GCA_047242405.1 Lachnospiraceae bacterium
ATGCTGCCAGTCATGATGTTAATTATGAATATTGTTACCGTTATGATTGTATGGTTTGGGGCAAAAGGAATTGATCTAGGAGAGATGCAAGTAGGTGATTTATTAGCATTTATTTCATATACAATGCAGATTATCATGTCCTTCTTAATGTTAACTATGATGTCAATTATGTTGCCACGTGCACTTGTTTCAGTAAGGCGTATAGATGAAGTACTTACGACAAAATCAAGCATTATACAAAAAGATAGCATAACTCCGATGCAATCATCCAAGCGTGGTGTGGTGCAATTTGATCATGTATCTTTTGTATACAAGGATTCGGATGAAGAGGTTTTAAGTGATATTAATTTTGTTGCTGAACCAGGAAAAACTACAGCAATTATTGGTAGTACCGGTAGTGGGAAGTCTACATTAATTAAATTAATACCTCGTTTCTTTGACGCAACAAAAGGACGAATTACAGTTGATGGTGTCGACGTTAGAGACGCAAACATTCAAGATTTACGTGAACGAATTGGATATGTACCACAAAAAGGAGTACTATTCTCTGGAACAATAGAATCAAACATAAAATTTGCACATCCAGGTATATCCGATGAGAGAATGGAAAATGCGGCTAGAATAGCACAGGCGCAAGATTTTATTGAAGAGAAATCAGAAAAGTATGCATCTCCAATTGCACAAGGTGGTAATAATGTTTCCGGAGGACAAAGACAGAGACTTTCTATTGCAAGAGCAATTGCAAAGGAACCGGAAATTTATATTTTTGATGATAGCTTTTCTGCTCTTGATTATAAGACAGATGTTGCGCTTCGAAAAGCTTTAAAAGAGGAGACAAAAGATGCAACCGTGATTATTGTTGCACAGCGTATTAGTACAATTCTTCATGCAGATCAAATTTTAGTATTAGATGAGGGTAAGATTGCAGGCAAAGGTACACATCAGGAATTACTCAAATCTTGCGAAGTTTATAGACAGATTGCAATGTCACAGTTATCTGCAGAGGAGCTAGAGGTAGAAAAGGAGGCTAATTAGTCATGAGTAATGGATCAGGACCAAGAGGAGGCCGTGGACCAATGGGTGGAGGCCCTGGCATGGTCGGAGAAAAAGCCAAAGACTTTAAAGGCTCTGTTGGAAAATTAGGCGTTTATTTAGCTAAATATAAAATATCAATTGTTTTAGTATTATTGTTCGCGATAGGAAGTACAATATTTTCAATTATTGGGCCTACAATTTTAGGAAATGCTACCACAGAGATTTTTAATGGATTAATCGGTAAATTATCGGGTGGTTCGGGAATTGATTTCGAAAAAATTGGAAATATTTTATTAACACTTGGTTTATTATATGTTGCGAGCGCATTTTTTTCCTTTATACAGGGATTTACAATGTCCGGTATTTCACAGAAATTAACCTATCGTTTACGAAAAGAAATTTCTGAAAAAATGAACCGCTTACCAATGAATTATTATGATACGAAGACACATGGAGAAATTTTATCTCGCGTAACAAATGATATTGATACGTTAAGCCAAAGTTTAAATCAAAGTTTGACACAGTTACTTACTTCTGTTACGACGATAATTGGTGTATTAATCATGATGTTACGAATAAGTGGATCAATGACGTTATTAGCCGTATGCATTGTGCCGGTTTCATTACTACTTGTGTCAAATATTGTAAAGCACTCACAGAAATTTTTTAAATCGCAGCAAGAATATTTAGGCCACATCAATGGGCAGGTGGAAGAAGTCTATGGTGGTCACAATATTGTTAAAGCATTTAATAAGGAAGACGATGTTATTCGAACATTTGATGAAACAAACGAAATACTATATAATTCAGCTTGGAAGT
>JBKTKK010000390.1:0-1840 GCA_047242405.1 Lachnospiraceae bacterium
TCTTTGATTGGCTTCATAATAAAAATGAAGGGCCCTCTTATAAAAACTATTTTCCTCTAATATGGAGGTTGTTTTTTTCGTTATCACATTTGTTTCCATTAACGGCGATACATACTCCGTATCGATTCCATACAAAAAAGATAGGGCGGCTACTTCTAAAGCAGAATATTCATCCCAATCCCGAAATAAGGAAAATCCATATATTTTTTCACCAGTCTCGGTGTATGGCTGCGTCTGTAACATCGCCTCTACCACATCCAAGTAATCTTCTAATGTCTCAATTTTGGGCATGCCTGCTTTTTTATATGGCTGCCATTGTAACATGGGCAGCCAATTATGATTCCCCGGTGACATGGGACCGATGGATACTGGCATTAATAAAAAGTCTCCATTGTCATTGCTCATATTTTCTTGTGAATAATCTATGGCATAGCGATATTCTGGCGTTTGAAAAAGAGATGGGAGTATTTCCTCATATACATTTAAAGGAAGCAAAAGATCCGCATCTATAAAAAGTTTTGCCTGATCGAGGCCTCGAAAGCCAATAATATCCGGAATCGTTCCAGAGGCCATGTACTGCTTTAGTTTTTCCTCTACGAAGGAACCCGTCGGATAGAATTCTACCGTAATATTCGTATCTTCATATAATTTATTTGCAGCCCAGCCGCTCCATGTACCAGAATCCGTTGTAACGGACTGTTGAATAAAAGCTGTAACGGTAGCATCCTTTTCCTTTCTTGCAGCTGAATGCTCCTTTGCTCCACAACTAGATAACAGTAAAGTACAACCTAGAATAATCCCCCACTTAGACTTCCATTTCCCATTTCCCATGCTTTCCCCTAACTTTCCACTTTTATCCAATTTATTTGTAATTATATTGCTTTTCTTATGTGCCATTGCTATAATTTCTTTATAACCTATGATATCGAAAATACAATATTTTTTCAAGGAGTTCCCTATGCTAAAACGATTAACGCAAAGCTACTACTCGAAGATAACACTCATCTGCATCGCCGTCGTATGTACCATAACAGGGAGCTTATTGACCGTATGTAGCTATATGATACAAAAACAAGAATACACCGAGTATTTGAAAAATTATGATATTGCAATTAATAATCTATCCTCTGCCCTTTGGGCAAGACAGAATACATTAGCGACAGACTATTCTCCACTCTTTGACTCTACCAGTAATTACGACGCCTTATGTGAGCTATACCTTAGTCCCAATGGAGAAGTAGACCCCTCCTCGATCGAAGCCATTGTAAGTATGCTTTCTAAACTTTGTGCCTCCGATCAATACTGTCGAGGAGTCTTATTACTTACCCGAACAGGAAAGCTCTATCAATATGACATTCGATACGATACCATAGTGCCTTTAAACCTTAAACAAACGACCTTCTCTTTTACCCCCTACCGGGTCCAAATAATTTCAGAAACACAGCTCAAAGCCTTAAGTAGCGATTATGAAACGCCAGCTTCTCACGTATATGGTTTAAGCGGTACCATCTTTCAACATAGAGAGGATGAAGTAATCAATCTCGGTTATCTCATTCCACTCTATTCTACTAGTGAATTTTCTACAATCTTATCCAATGCACGGTTGGATGATTCCAGCATCTTCACAATAACGGACCGCGAACAAAACATTATCTATTCCTCCAATGATGAATACACCGCAACGGAACATTTACTTTTACCTCGGAAATTAGAAGAAAAGGAAATCCCTCATTTTTTAAAAGATGAGCCAGAAATAAAGGAGACCAATACTACACAGTGGTATACCTCGTCTATCTACAACGATCGGTTCCAATATTTTATTACTTATCAAGTTCCAACC
>JBKTKK010000391.1:0-1831 GCA_047242405.1 Lachnospiraceae bacterium
ATTGTATTCTATTTAACGAAAACTTAAGAAAATCTTTCTGGATTATTCATCCTCTTCTTCAAAAGAAGTTTCTACTAGTTCCCCTTCTACCTTGTCAACGTAAAGTACACCATCTAAGTGGTCACATTCATGGCAGATTGCGCGTGCCAATAACTCTTCTCCCTCTAATGTATAAGTTTCCCCTTCTAAGTTCATCGCTCTTACTTTCGCATAATTGGGACGTGTTACAATTCCACTTTTGCCTGGTATACTTAAGCAACCTTCATAGCCTGTTTGTTCCCCACTCGTTTCAATTATTTCTGGGTTAATTAATACGTGCTGTTCCCCATCGGTATCAATTACAACAATTCTCTTCAATACACCGACCTGTGGTGCCGCTAATCCTACCCCATTTTCTGCATACATTGTATCAAACATATCTTTCACAAGAGTACGTATTCTCGGTGTAATTTCTTTTACTTCCTTACACTGTTTTCTAAGGCATTCTTCACCCATAATTCTTACATTTCTTATTGCCATTTTTAATCCTCCTGTATGATTAATAACTATATCGTAAATCTTTGACTTCGATTGGAAAGATCGTGCAAGTTTTATGAACCAAAATCAAACTGTATCAATATATCTGCAGTTTGAACTTGATTATGAAAATAATCTTCCATCTTATCTTTTGCCAATATTAAAGTCTCTTCCTTTACTGCTTTTAAATATAATAATTTTCGATAAATATCTTTGATTTTAGACACCGGGGCATCCGAAGGGCCAATTAAAACAATTTCCTCGCATTGTTTCATTATTAACTGTGCAAATCGATTCACTAATTCATGTGCCTTTTCTTCCTTTGGGGATGCGACCAACACGACGAGCATATAAGCTGCCGGTGGATACCGTAACATCTTTCGATACAACATTTCTTGCTTATAAAAGGATAAGTAATCCTGATTTGCTGCACCAATAATCCCGTAATGTTGTGGGTTATAAGTTTGAATTACTACATCACCTTCCTTCTCCCCTCGTCCAGCACGGCCAGCTGCCTGTGTAATTAGCTGAAATGTTTTTTCAACTGCCCTATAATCCCCAGCGTATAAGGACATATCTGCGGCTAAAATTCCAACTAACGTTACATTGGGAAAGTAATTACCTTTTACAATCATTTGCGTTCCAATTAAAACATCTGCCTCTCCAGCTGAAAATTTTGATAATATTTCCTGGTGTTGCCCCTTTTTCGAGGTTGTATCCATATCCATGCGTAATGTTTTAATTCCCGGAAATGTCGCTTGTACCATAGCCTCAACCTTCTGAGTTCCTAACCCAAATCCTGCAATATATGGAGAGTTACAAGTGGGGCAGGTCTTAGGAATTGGTTTGGTATAGCCGCAATAATGGCATACGAGTCGACCATTTGCATGGGCAGTTAGTGATACATCACAATGGGGACATTTTATCACAGCACCGCATTGTCTGCAAGATATAAATCCGGCATAGCCCCTGCGATTAAGAAAAAGAATGATCTGTTCCCTCTTTTCTAGACGATCCAATATCAACTCTCTTAACTTTGTACTAAAAATACTTTTATTCCCGTTCTTTAACTCTTCCCTCAAGTCCACGATATGGGTAGTCGGTAGTACACTTTTGTTAACGGCTCGATTATGAAGACAATATAAGGTATATTCTCCCTTTTCTGCTTTAAAGTATGCTTCCAGCGATGGAGTGGCCGATCCCATAACGACTAATCCATTTGAAATTCGTGCACGTTCAATGGCCGTTTCTCGTGCATGATAACGGGGCATATTGTCACTTTTGTATGCACTTTCATGTTCTTCATCTATAATAA
>JBKTKK010000392.1:0-1810 GCA_047242405.1 Lachnospiraceae bacterium
GCCCATACGTACGTTCAAATATTTCTTCTAACTCTTTCTCATTTACGAGGTAAGAAGAAGACCGAGGGGACGTAACTGCCCCAGCCTGTGTGACTTCATTGCTTTTTACGGATTTTTGTAATTTTAAGGGACTTTCTACATGCATGTATTCCTCTACACGGTCCCAGGAAACGACAAATCCAGCTCCGTGGGAGCAAAAGACAGATCCTGTTGGATGATCAAGGTCAACTTCCGAATCATAGCCAAGGCTAGCAATCACTTCTTCCTCATTGTGACAAGGTTCATATCCTTTCAGTGTACAATGAAACGAACCGTGTCCTCTTGTATAAGCGATTACTTCTCGTTGGTATCCACGCATCGTGACAACAGGTGCGCTACCTGTTAGAATGGACATCTCCCCCTCAATTACAGGTGGCGCAAAGTTTCCTTGCATTTTTTGAATATCCGTCAATGCCCTACCAACTGCTTCTGTTGGAATTTCAAGGCGAAAATCATAGACAGGTTCGAGTAAAACACTTTTTGCCTTTTTTAATCCTTGTCGCACCGCGCGGTAAGTTGCTTGTCTAAAGTCTCCGCCCTCTGTATGTTTTAAGTGGGCTCTACCAGCCACTAAAGTTATCCTCATATCAGTAATTTCAGATCCAGTTAAAACACCTACATGCTTTTTTTCCTCTAAATGGGTCAAAATCAACCGCTGCCAATTTTTATCTAGCATGTCTTCGCTGCAGTTTTTCTCAAATTGTAAACCACTTCCCTGCTTTAATGGTTCCAACAATAGATGAACTTCCGCATAGTGGCGCAAGGGTTCAAAATGTCCTATCCCCTCCACTGGTTCCAAAATCGTTTCTTTGTATACGATGCTTCCTGATCCAAAAGAAACTTCCACACCAAAACGGTCCAAAATCATATGTTTTAATATATCAATCTGCACATCACCCATAACTTGCGCATGTATTTCATTGTGCTTTTCATCCCATATGATATGAAGCTGTGGTTCTTCTTCTTCTAATTGCTTTAGTTGCAAAAACATTCGATGCACATTGGTTTCCGCTGGCAATTGAATTTGGTACGTAAGTACAGGTTGTAACATTGGTAGTTCCGAATGTTTTTCTACACCGAATCCCTGCCCGGAGTATGATTTGCTTAACCCCGTAACTGCGCAAATTGTACCTGGAAAGACCTCTTCTACTGCATTATATTTTGCACCGGAATAAATTCGGATTTGATCAACCTTTTCTTCCCATACTTCAGTAGGGTCAACTATTTCTCTGCCCTTATTCGAAAGTAACATTTTTACTTTCAGTGATCCGCCGGTAACTTTTAAATATGTTAAGCGATTGCCTTGTTCATCTCTAGCAATTTTAAATACCTTTGCGCCAAACGCATTTCCATAGGTTGGGAAACAAGTATATTCCTCGAATCCCTGCATAAAGGATTCCACACCTTGAATTTTTAAGGCTGAACCGAAGTAACACGGAAACACCTTCCGATTTGCTATGGCTCGAATGATCTCCTCTTTTTCAATTCTACCATATTCTAAATAGTTCTCTAAAAATGATTCGTCGCACATCGCTATGGTTTCGTAAAAATTTTCGTCCTGTACTGCGCTAAAATCCACACAGCGCTCATCTAACTTTTTGCAAAGCTCTTGTAACAAGCTTTCTTTGTCAGTTCCATACTGATCCATTTTATTGATAAATAAAAATACTGGTATTTGATATCGTTTTAAAAGCCGCCATAACGTTTGAACATGTCCTTGTACACCATCTGCTCCACTAATAACTAAAATTGCATAATCCAAAACTTGTAG
>JBKTKK010000393.1:0-1807 GCA_047242405.1 Lachnospiraceae bacterium
TGTAAAGACTGTTCAAGGGAATGTGAAGAATTTTGATTTAAAACAATATTTAGAAGTGTATTTACCAAAGTATATGATTCCTGCGGATATTATTTCGGTAGAAGAGTTTCCGCTGACTGCCAATGGGAAAATAGACCGGGATAAAATTAAAAAGTTAATCATTAAACAGGAAAACGCAGAAGGAAAAGAACTGCGGGAAGAAAATCCTGATGAACTACAGAATAAACTGATAGAGCTTTGGAACAGCGTTGTTCCCCAAAGCGCAGCTGGGGTATTTGACAATTTCTATGACTTGGGAGCGGATTCACTAATACTCGCCCAGATGGCTACAAAAGTTAGAGAACAAATTTCTAAGGATATTGCCTTTGATGCTTTACTGAGAGAACTGATTTATAATCCGACCATTCAAAAACTGTCGGAGTTCATTAGGAATAATACAGAAACGGAAGTCGAAGAGAAGAAAATGGAGGACACAAACTCTGAACTTGTATTTGTGAGGGAATATGGCGGAGATCTGGAGAAAGGACTTAGTATAATATTCCATGGTGCTTTAGGTTCATTTAATCGTTTCGACTATCTTGCAGATTCTTTAATTGCAAGTAAGGGAGAAAAAGTGATTGGGATAGGTATTAAAGATACGAATAAGTATTGTTCAATACCGTCAACTAATTTGATTTGGATGTTATCAGATATATATTCCCAAATAATCTGTAGTTATCAGGTAAAGGCCGTAAGTTTGATAGGGTATTGTTTCGGTGGTGTTATAGCATTAGAGACGGCAAACCGCCTTAATGAAAATTCGATAACCGTGAAGTCACTCTCAATATTAGACAGCCTTTTATTGCCTCCTTCATTTAAGGTAGAAGATGAACTGCTAATGGAAATGATGTTTTTGGACAATATCCCAGTTTCTTACGCAGATATTGAGATGCCGAATCCTGCGCTGTACGAGCAGATTATAGTCCAGGAATCAATGAAAAAAGGAGTAATTAATAAGGGCTTTCTGACAAGTATATCTGGAACAACCGAACGGAAGCAGTTAGGTGACTTTTTCAGAGAATTGGCAACGATGCAGAAAGAAGAACGGTTCGGATTATATGCAGTACAGTGTAAAAAGAATACGAATGTAGAGATGCCGATGGAGCTTATCAAGAGTTTATATCAGGTTTGCGTTACGACATTTGAAGCCATGCATTATGAAATATGCCCGTATTTAGGTAATATCAATTATTTCTTTGCCATGGAGGGGGAGGTTGGATTTAAGAAAATGGTATTAGAGACATGGGAGGGATTGGCATTGGGTGCTTTTAATCTTATAGAAATTTTCGGTGATCATTATACTTGTGTGGAACAGGAAGAAAACGCACGATATTTAGCAGGACTATTATGCGCTTTGAAAAAATGATAGCTATCATATATCAGCTAAAACTCTACTTTTGCAAGGATAAATTTTGGTTAGCCAATAGCAGATAGTAAAAAGACGTTTACTATGGCTTTATTACTAGCAATGCTTATGGTAGTTCCCGCAAATCCATCGTCTTGACTCACATTTTAAAAGCCATTGACCCTGTGCAATTGAGAATAAAAATGGTTCTATAACTATGCTTGTAAACGATGATGCCGTATTTTCTGAAATGCAGAGTGGCCTTTGCAATGCTTACTGGTTTGGCGGTCAATGCGCGAGTATTGTGATTTGGGTTGTTTGCTCGATGGAAAAGTATTTTTGATGTCGTGCATGATAAGGAAGGAGGGATTAAAATTAAAAAAAGGTTTTAATTATTGATGATAACCTTGATGTTTGTAAGGA
>JBKTKK010000394.1:0-1754 GCA_047242405.1 Lachnospiraceae bacterium
GCGTGTGCTGGCCGGCCATTCCCACCATGGCCAGGGAGCTGAAGATGTCGGAGAGTACCGTACGCCGGGGTGTGCGGGATTTGGAAAAGGCTGGATTCCTCTCTGTGGAGGAAAGGTTTCGGTGGAATAAGGCGGATTCGTCAAACTTGTATGTGCTCGTGGGGCAATCATCCGAAAAACAGCTTCTCAGCAAGTAAAATCTAAGCCCTCCCGGAACGAACCGGGAGGGCCTTTCCATTGGGAGTGTGGTAGGATAGCTTCACATTTCAAAAGGGGTCGAGACTATCGAAAGCGCAAAATACGGGTACATCCGGGTATCCAGTAAAGACCAAAACGAGGAACGGCAGCGAATCACCATGGCGGCCAACCCTCTTCATAACAAACAGTGGTATCTGCTATTACTATCAGCAGTCACGGATAACTAGAGTCATGTGTATAAAAAAAACTGACAAGAAACCTACGATAGCAGAAAGAACAAGCTTCAGATTGTTTCAATAATCGCAAATCTGTCGCTTTAATCACCTCAACGAATTCAGATAATATAGGCCTATATAGATCGTTGTGATTCAAGAAAAATATATGCGGTATATATGGCAGGAGGGATAATTGCAGAAATACCATAGTTGCATTGGAAAGCTCTATTCATCATCTGTAATATCGCTAATTACTTTTCCATCGGCAAGAGTAATTTGTCTATGGCAAAATGAGGCAATATCTCTATCGTGGGTTACGACGATAATTGTAATACCCTCTTTATTTAGGTTGGACAACATATCCATAATTTCAATCCCCGTTTTACTGTCTAGCGCACCTGTCGGTTCGTCGGCCAAGATTAACATGGGACGTTTTACGATTGCTCTAGCAATTGATACCCGCTGTTTCTGTCCCCCTGACAGCTGGTTAACTTTCTTGTTTTTGAGATTGGATATTCCTGTTTCCTGTAATGCAATTTCTGCTAACCTTTTCATATCTTTAAAAGGAGTATGATCAAAAAACATGGGAAGCATAACATTAAAAATGACCGTTTTATCTCCAAGTAAAGCGAAGTCCTGCATAACAAGACCGATTGAATCGTTCCGAATCTTTGCAAGTTCTTTGTCAGAACACTGGTTCATATCCTGACCATCTAGAAAATAATCTCCCTCATCATACCTGTCCAAAGCACCTAGTATGTGTAATAAGGTGGATTTTCCAGATCCGGATTTTCCCAATATTGCAACGAAATCCCCTTCGTCGATATGTAAATTAATATCATCCAGAGCGATGACGCAATTTTGGCCACTTCCATAAATTTTTTTAATTTTATTCAAAGTAATCATTTTTGCTCTCTCCTGTATTCTTCTAAGGGTGACCATCGACGAGTTTGAACCCATATCACCAAAATAGGAGCAAAGATTGCCAATGTCACAATTCCCATAACAGCGGGTATCAAATCTGTGTTGATAATAGATGCTTCAGGGAGCACAACTCCATATTTCAGCAAAGTTGGATACATGATGACATAACAGGTCGTAATAATCCCACCCATGATGCCAATTAACCCTACCCCCGAAAATAATATTCTGAGACTACTGCCACGACTACATCCACACAACCTGTAGATACTGTGAGCAGGCAACATTTTTTGAACCATAATTACAGAAACAGAAACTAACGACACAAGAGAAACACTAAGCAGGAAAAGGGGCAACGGAAGATTTCGCTTTATTTCATTAAGAATTTCTTTTTCGGTATTCTCAAGTATCGTGTTAAAG
>JBKTKK010000395.1:0-1746 GCA_047242405.1 Lachnospiraceae bacterium
GTAGAAATGAAAGTGTTAATTGAAGTTAATGTTGCACGGGAAGAATCAAAATTTGGATTTATGGTAGAAGAGTTAGAGAATGCGATTTATGAGATTGCAAAGTTGCCAAATATAAAGATTATAGGTTTAATGACAATCGCTCCTTATGTGGAGAATCCGGAGGAAAACCGTTGTCATTTTAAAAAAATGTTCGAATTATATGTTGACATAAACCGCAAAAACATTGATAATGTACATATGACAGTCTTGTCTATGGGTATGACAAATGATTATGAGGTAGCGGTTTGTGAAGGTGCCACAATGGTACGTGTTGGGACAGGTATTTTTGGTGATCGCTAATTATTGAAATAGGAGAGTGTGATAATGAGTATAATGGATCGCTTTTTAACTAGTATGAAATTAATGCCAGAAGGAGAAGATATGGATTTTGAAGATGAAGATGATGAAGATATCTACTCATCTCCAAAAATTACAAAGGCGAAAAAAAGTAAATCTGATTATGATGATTATGATGACTATGGTGATGGTCCTCTACTAAGAGAGTCAACCAAAAAACCAAAGAATGTAAAGGTGGTGCCTATGAAATCTTCCAGTAAAAATTCCGAAGTACGTATGATTATCCCCAAAGGATATGAGGATGCAGATCAGATTGCAGATTTCTTATTAGATGGAAAATCGGTTGTATTGAATCTGGAAGGAATGAATATAGATGCTGCGCAAAGAGTTATCGATTTTGCAACTGGTGCATGCTATACAATTGGAGGAAACCTTCAGAAAATATCAAAGAAAATATTTATTGTAACTCCTGATTCCGTAGAATTGTCAGGTGATTTTACGGACATGATTAACGATAATATTGATCTTTCTGCGTTGAATTTGAATTTATAATTGGTAAAATGCTATGACAAAAGAAGAACAGATGTTATTAAAGCATTTAAAGGATTTGGCGCAAACTTGTTTGAAAAGAGATATTTGTGTCTTTAGCGATTTTCTTACCTTAAGTGAACAAAGTTTATTTCTTTCGAATTTAAATGGATGGCCCCAGGCTGAGGTAGAGTTAACTGGTGGCTATGAATATGCCGAACGTAAGTTGATTTGTTTTTCTCCGGTAGGAGCCTGGTGTAAAATCCCGGCTCCTTTGTCTCTCGTACGGGTAAAGCCAGTTCAGCAAAAGTTTGCAGAACCCTTATCCCATAGAGATTATTTAGGCGCTGTTTTAAACCTTGGAATCGAGCGATGTAAGATTGGCGATTTGCTTGTGGAAGAGGGGAGTTGTGCCATCATATGCACCGAACACATGGCTACGGTTATCGTAAATGAATTAACGCGAATCCGTCATACTACGGTAACTTGTAAGGTGGAAGATCTTAATGATATACAATATGAGCCTAAATTTCTAGAATTTACGGGCACGGTATCTAGTTTGCGATTAGATGCTGTAATCGCTATGGCTTTTAAAGGATCAAGAAGTAAAATGAGTGGTTTCATTGAAGGGGAAAAAGTATTTGTAAATGGAAAATGCATCAATTCCAATAGCTATTCATTAAAAGAGGGAGATATTATCTCCGTACGTGGTATGGGAAAGTTTATTTACGACCATACCGTAACGAAAACCAAAAAAGACCGATTGCTAATTTCGGTTAAAATATTTAACTGATGACTAAGGGTGAAGGTTTGTTCTTCACCAACGGAGTTTGTGTTTGCGCTGCGCGACAAACTCTTAATGAGGAAAGAGCAGCGTAGAAA
>JBKTKK010000396.1:0-1731 GCA_047242405.1 Lachnospiraceae bacterium
CAGATGAAGAAGCTCGTGAGTTATTGACACTATTCAATATGCCTTTTGAAAAATAGTTAGGAGGAAAATTACATGGCTAAGACTTCTATGAAAGTAAAGCAGCAACGTCCACAGAAATTCTCTACCAGAGAATACAACCGTTGCAGAATTTGTGGCCGTCCACATGCTTATTTAAGAAAATATGGAATTTGCAGAATTTGCTTCCGTGAATTAGCATATAAAGGTCAAATCCCAGGCGTTAAAAAAGCAAGCTGGTAATAGAGAGTTTTGAAAGGAGGACAACGAAATGACAATGGATCCAATCGCAGATATGCTTACAAGAATCCGTAATGCCAATGCCGCAAAGCATGATACAGTAGATATTCCATCATCAAAGATGAAGTTGGCGATCGCCGAAATTCTTTTAAATGAAGGTTATATTTCAAAATATGATGTGATTGAAGATAGTAGTTTCAATACTATCCGTGTAACATTAAAGTATGGTAAAGACAAGAACGAAAAGATTATTACAGGTTTAAAGAGAATTTCTAAGCCTGGTCTTCGTGTTTATGCAAATAGAGAAGAACTTCCAAAGGTTCTTGGTGGTTTAGGTGTAGCTATCATCTCTACAAACCAAGGAGTTTTAACTGATAAGCAAGCTAGAAAGCTTAATGTAGGTGGAGAAGTATTAGCGTTTGTATGGTAATTAGAAGCGCGATTTTGTGGTAGCAAGTGCTTACGCAGACTGCTACCCAGTTATATAGATTAAATTATAGGAGGTACGGGCATGTCACGTATAGGAAGAATGCCAATCGCAATTCCAGCAGGTGTTACTGTTACGATTGCAGAAAATAATAAAGTGACTGTAAAAGGTCCTAAGGGAACACTTGAAAGAGTATTACCTGCAGAGATGCAAATCAAATTAGAAGGTTCTGATGTAGTTGTTTCTAGACCTAATGATTTAAAGAAAATGAAGTGTTTACACGGACTTACTAGAACTTTAGTAGCTAACATGGTTACTGGCGTAACAAATGGTTACGAAAAAGTTCTTGAAATCAACGGTGTTGGTTACAGAGGACAAAAACAGGGGAAAAAGCTTATCCTTTCTTTAGGTTATTCTCACCCGGTTGAAATGGAAGATCCAGAAGGAATTGAAACAGTAATGGATGGCCAGAATAAGGTCATCGTTAAAGGTATCGATAAAGAAAAAGTTGGCCAATTTGCTGCTGAAATCAGAGATAAGAGAAGACCTGAACCATATAAGGGCAAGGGTATTAAGTATGCTGATGAAACAATCAGACGTAAAGTTGGTAAGACCGGTAAGAAATAATAAAGGAGGGTGAGAACGAATGGTTAGTAAATTATCAAGAGCGAAAGTTCGCCAAGAAAAGCATAGAAGATTGCGCAGACACTTAAGCGGAACCGCACAGAGACCTCGTTTAGCTGTGTTTAGAAGCAATAATCATGTGTATGCACAAATCATTGATGATACAGTTGGTAAGACACTTGTATCTGCCTCTACTCTTCAAAAAGATGTTAAGGCAGAATTAGAAAAGACAAATAATGTGGAAGCAGCCGCTTACGTTGGAACTGTAGTTGCTAAGAGAGCTATCGAGGCTGGAATCACAGCTGTTGTATTCGATAGAGGTGGTTACATTTACCAGGGTAAAGTTCAGGCATTAGCAGATGCAGCTAGAGAAGCTGGTCTGGAATTCTAGTCAAGGAGGAAAAACATGAAACGTACAATTATTG
>JBKTKK010000397.1:0-1728 GCA_047242405.1 Lachnospiraceae bacterium
ATATAGACTCTTTTTCCGTATTATTACATTTCCTTTTTATTATTGACACATTTACAGAAAAAAGTTATCTTTGTAAGTAAATAATTTATAGAGAGAGGAGCTATTTATGATTGTTGTGATTTCACCTGCCAAAAATATGAAACCAGAAAAAAGCATTACTCCGCCGAAATCGATTCCAGTCTATATCGATAAAACACAACAAATAATCTCTATCCTTCGAACCCTTACTTCTTGGGATATTGGTTCGCTTATGCATATAAATGAAAAACTTGCTTTAGATAGTATGGACCGCTTTGCCCATATGAATTTTGATAAAAACGGCACCTCCGCAATCGAAACGTATGATGGAATTCAATATAAATATCTCAATGCGGTGTCCTTTTCTGAACAAGAAAAACAATTCGCCCAAGATCATCTTCGCATTTTAAGTGGCGCTTATGGAATTGTAAAACCATACGATAGTATTTATGAATATCGCTTAGAAATGCAGACGAAGCTAAAAATAGGGGACTATAAAGATTTATATCATTTTTGGAATTGGGATATTTACAAATCTATCATCCGTGAATCAAATACTATCATTAACCTTGCTTCTACCGAATACAGCAAGTCCGTCACCCCTTATTTAAAGGATAAGGATAATTGTATCACTTGTACGTTTAAAGTAATGCATAAAGGGACTTACAAAGTTCAGGCTACCGCTGCTAAAATGGCTCGTGGTAAAATGGTTCAATACATAGTTAAAAATCAAGTTCAAGACCCAGAAGAACTAAAGAAGTTTGATGAAGACGGGTATCGATTTGAAGAAACTCTATCTACGAAAAATAATTATGTATTTCTACAAAATTAAGAAAAAGAAGGAGATGTCTTCCTATACTGCATCCCCTTCTTTTTCTTTAATAAAGAAACATACCAAATACGCCTGTTCCTATCATGACATAGATTGGATTCACTTTCCATTTGCGTAATACAAATAATGCAACTGCAAATAAAATAACTGCTATATAATCAAAGTTTGGAAGTGTTACTTCCTTACCATTCCAAAATGCTAACATAACAAGGGAGATTCCAGCAGAAGCAATCATTGCAATTACTGCAGGTCTAAGTCCAGCCAAAACCCCTTGAATAACTGATAAACCTCTAAATTTGTAATATATAAAAGCCAATGACAAGACTATTATACAAGATGGTGCGACACAGCCAATGGTAGCAATAATCGCTCCTGGAATGCCAGCGATTTGTATTCCAACAAAGGTTGCTGAATTAATTGCAATTGGCCCTGGTGTCATTTGAGATATCGTTATAACATCTGCAAACTCTTTCATCGATAACCAATTATGCAAGGTAACCACTTGATTTTGTATCAGAGGCATCGCTGCATATCCACCACCAATGCTAAATAGCCCTATTTGAAAAAAACTCCAAAACAACTGTAAATACATCATATGGTTAAAGCCTCCTTATTTCCCCTTTTAAATAAAATATCCACAGCCCCAATTAATCCGCAAGCAATTATAATAATCATTACATTAACATTAAAGATACAAGCAGCAACGAAGGCTCCAATCATAACTAAAATCGGAAGTACTTTTTTATTTTTTATCAGATCCCAGCCCATGCTGATTACAACATCAACGATAACAGCAGCCACACCAGCTTGCATTCCTCTTAATACATTATTTACAATGACACTATCACGAAAGGCAGTGTAACCGAAGGATATAATTG
>JBKTKK010000398.1:0-1728 GCA_047242405.1 Lachnospiraceae bacterium
TCCATTACCTTCCCATCTAAAGGCACTTTTTCTCCCGGTCTTACAATAATTGTTTCTCCTATGGCAACTTCTTCTGGATCAACCTCAACTTCTTCCCCATCTCGAAGAACCGTGGCGACATCCGGTCGAATTGCCATCAAACTAGAAATGGATTTTCTAGACTGACTCACTGCATAAGATTGAAACAGCTCACCTACTTGGTAAAATAACATCACTGCAATACCTTCTTCATAGGAACGCAATAGAAAAGCCCCTATCGTTGCAATTGTCATAAGAAAATTTTCGTCAAAGACTTGACCTTTCCTGATATTTTTAACCGCTTTTAAAACAATATCGCCGCCAACGATTAAATATCCGATTATATAAAGGCATACTTTAAGCACCATAGCGATTGGTAAAAGCATTGCAATCACGTATATTGCAGCGCCGATTAATATTTTAATTAATTGCTTTTTTTGTTTTTTGGACATCTTCGTCTCACCTCTTATAATACAATCCTACAATCGGGTTCTACCTTTGCGATTACTTTCTTAGCCTTATCCAGGATTTCATCAAAACAGTTATCATCCGCTTCTAGTACTAATTTTTGACTCATAAAATTGACCCTTGCGTTCTTTACACCCTCAATTTTACGAATAGCATCTTCCATTTTTGCTGCACAATTTGCACAATCTAATTCTTCTAATTTAAATATTTTCTTCATGGTAGTTTCCCCCTTAATTTTTATTCTATCAATTAAACAATTGTTTAATTGTTTATGTATTTATAAGCATACAATGGGATTTTGTCAAGTTATTTTTCGCTTTTTATTTCAATCATTTTTAAAATATAAATTTGTAAAATTTTTTTCATTTTTAGGATATTTTTCTTTTGTATACTATATCTGAAAAAACTTTTATAAATACTTCTTAACAGGAAAGCAGGTAGATACAGATGAAAAAAGTTATAATCATTGGCGCAGGACCTGCAGGCATTACGGCAGGTTATGAACTATTAAAAAGGTCAAAAGAATATGAAGTTACGATTTTGGAGGAGACACATGAACTTGGAGGAATCTCTCGGACAGTTATACACAATGGCAACCGTATGGATATCGGTGGGCATCGCTTTTTTTCAAAAGATTCTCGCGTGACTAATTGGTGGAAAGAGATTCTACCAACCCAAGGCTCCCCTTCCTTTGATGACAAAATATTCGGTTATTATAAAAATTATCAAACCAATGGGCCAGATCCAGAAATAACCGATCAAGTAATGTTAATTCGTCGACGTATATCTCGCATCTACTATAAACACAAATTCTTTGATTATCCGATTTCATTAAAACTACAAACCATAAAAAATATGGGATTTATTATTACCTTAAAGGCTGGCATTAGCTACCTCAATACCTTTATCCACTCTAGAACGGAAAAATCCTTAGAAGACTTTTATATCAATCGCTTTGGTAAAGTCCTCTATGCGATGTTTTTTGAAAAGTATACAGAAAAGTTATGGGGAAGACACCCCAGTGAAATTTCAGCTGATTGGGGTGCTCAAAGAGTAAAAGGTTTGTCGATTACTGAAATTCTTAAAGATATGGCCTATAAAATGTTACCAATTGCAAAACGATCTTCAAAGCAAGTGGAAACATCCCTAATAGAAGAATTTTCCTATCCTAAATATGGTCCAGGTCAACTATGGGAAACAGCAGCTGCAAAATTTATTGAAATGGGTGGGGCTATTCAAAAA
>JBKTKK010000399.1:0-1711 GCA_047242405.1 Lachnospiraceae bacterium
CAATTAAAGATACTTTATCAGCCTATAATGCGGTTATTGATGAAAGTAAATGTATTAACTGTGGGGCTTGTGAGCGAGTATGCCCCAATAATCGTAAAATGGAGTTGAAAGAACCTATCAGCTGGCAAGAAGGTTGGGCGATAGATGATGTTAGGATGAAAGCGTCATCTGGCGGAGCCGCTTCAGCAATGATGAAATATTTCGTTGAAAATGGTGGTTATGTTGCAGCCTGCCTGTTCATAAATGGAGAATTCCTTTTTGACATAACAGATAAAAAAGATGAACTTATCAATTTCACAGGGTCTAAATATGTGAAAAGCAACCCGGTTGGTATTTATGATAAGATTGTCGAAAAATTAAAGAATGGAAATAAAGTCCTATTCATCGGATTGCCTTGTCAGGTGGCTGCTGCAAAAAATTATACGGCAACACTGTCTTCCAATAAAAGAGAAAATCTATATACGATTGACTTAATTTGTCATGGATCGCCGTCACCGAAAATTTTGAATCTTGCACTGCATGAAAAAGGTGTTGACATTAAACAGTTAAAAGAGATTCGGTTTAGAAATAAAACGAATTTTGGAATATCCACGCAGAATAAAGATAAAGAGTACAAGACGATAACACCGGCAGGTGTCCAGGATATGTACACATACGCGTTCCTTACCTCTTTAGATTATACAGAAAACTGTTATTCTTGCCGGTATGCAGCATTGGGTAGAGTATCTGATGTTACGATTGGAGATTCTTGGGGAAGTGATCGTCCTGACAGTGAACAGGGAAAAGGTATCTCGTTGATGTTATGCCAAACGAATAAAGGAATGGCGTTGATTGAAAATTCTGGATTACAGTTAGAGAAAGTTAATATTGAGAAGGCAATAGAGGCTAATCATCAGTTAAGACATCCCTCAATTGCACCAGAGACTCGTATGACCTTTTTTGCAAATCTGGACACAGGATTTCATAGGGCAGTTTCAAAGTGCGCGCCTAAAGTATATTATAAACAGAAACTGAAAGAAAATCTTATAAAGTTCAAAATTATTCGGGGGGGGGCAGACCGAATAGAGTATAAGATTAGCTTCCGGTAATGTAGCAAAAATGGAATGCTTTTTATCATTTACAGACGGCAGAGCAAAATATTGGATCTGCTAGATTTTTAGTGGAGGAAATAATGGCAGAACTTTTGCCACGCAGATAAAATAATGCAAAAATCGTTAGCTAAAAATTCAATATATAATATCATATATACGATTGCTAATCTTATATTTCCATTTGTGACTTCAATATACGTATCACGAATTCTTCTCCCGTTTGGTATAGGAAAAGTTGCGTCTTCACAGAATATTGCTTCTTATTTTGTGACGATTGCTTCATTGGGCCTGCCATCTTACGGTGTGAGAGAGTTTGCGAAAGTCAGAGAAAACAAATGCGAAAGCAATAAGCTGTTTACAGAACTCTTATTGCTTAATATCATATCCACAACATTAGCGGTAGTAGGGTTCTTTGGCCTTGTTTTTATAAACGCAGGTTTTAACGGCGAATGGGCACTGTATGGTGCTTGTGGACTGGCTGTTTTCTTTAACTACCTGAACATCGATTGGATGTATAAGGGATTGGAGGAATACGGCTATATTACCGGTAGAAGTTTGCTAATAAAAGGTCTTTCACTTGTTGCACTACTTTTGTTTGTTAAAACACGACAGGATTATGT
>JBKTKK010000400.1:0-1705 GCA_047242405.1 Lachnospiraceae bacterium
GGTTTTAATTATGACGGTGGAACCGGGGTTTGGTGGTCAGAAATATATAGAGGCTACTACAGAAAAAATTTGTGAATTAAAATCTGCGATAACTTCCAGAGGTCTTCAAATAGATATTGAAGTTGATGGAGGAATTAATAAAGATACGATTCGTACTGTATTAAAGGCCGGTGCCAATGTAATAGTTGGTGGAACAGCAGTATTCCGTGGGGATATTGAGAAAAATGTAAAGGAATTTCATGAAATATTTCAAACATATGGAGAATAAATGAAAACTTTGATTATAACCGGTGGGAAGCTAGAGGATAGCTTCCTCCTTCAATTTTTAGAGAAAGAAAGTTTTGAATATGTGATTATCGTAGACGGTGCCTTAGAAATTGCTAACCGAGTTGGTTTGGACTTTGATTGTCTTGTGGGAGATTTTGACACCGTTTCTAAAGATGTATTGGCACAATATACAAGTCGAAAAGACATATTAATTGATCAACATATGCCGGAGAAGGATGAGACTGATACGGAATTGGCCATTCACCTTGCCATAGAAAAAAAAGCAAGTCATATTACTATATTAGGAGCTACAGGTGGGAGAATTGATCATTTAATCGGTAATATTCATCTAATGAAGCAGGCATTGGATGCTTCGATCCCATGTGTAATGGTTGATGTGCGAAATCGGATACAGTTATTAAATAAGGCGACCGTATTTCATAAAGCTTCCCAATATGGCACTTATATATCCTTTTTGCCTTACACGGACTGTGCTACAGGCATTTGCTTAATAGGGTTTAAATATCCTCTTAATGATGCTATACTTACGAAAGGCAATACTTTAGGGATAAGCAACGAAATGGTAAGTAATGTGTGCAAATTAGAAATGGAAACAGGAATCCTTATCTGTATTGAGTCTTGCGATTGATATTATTGAAATAAATGAGGGAATATATGGAACGACAGAAAAAATTAGCAGTTATCAGTGATTTATCGGGTTATGGAAGATGTTCTCTTACCGTTACGCTTCCAATTATATCGGCCATGAAAATTCAATGTTGTCCTGTAATTACCAGTATACTTTCCAATCATACTGGCTTTTCAGAATATTATATGGATGATTACACCGATAAAATGCCTGCTTATATTGAGCAATGGAAAAGACTTCATTTAGACTTTGATGGAATACTTACCGGATATCTCGGGTCTGAAAAGCAAATTGATATTGTAATTGATTTTATTTCACATTTTAAAAAAGAGAATACAAAGGTGATCGTTGACCCGGTTATGGGAGATAATGGGAGAACGTATCATGCGTTTACACCGGAGTTATGTAATAAAATGGAACGTTTGGCTGCGTATGCTTGTGTGCTGACACCGAATGTTACAGAAGCCTGTATACTAACGGGGACCGCGTACAAAGAACTTGGCTGGACAAAGAAGGAACTGATTGAAATATCGAAAAAGTTAATTGATAAAGGGGCAAGGGAGATCGTAATTACTGGAATTAAACAAGGAGGGTTTTTAGTTAATTTCGTTTATCATGCAGACGGAAGTTATCACCTTCTAAAAAACAAACAAATTGGAAGTGTCCGCTGTGGCACTGGTGATGTATTTGCCGCAATCGTAGCCGGTAGCAGCATGCAAGGACATTCATTGGAAAAGGCTGTAAAGAAAGCATCTAGATATATTCAAAAATGTATGCTTCGTTCGGATG
>JBKTKK010000401.1:0-1690 GCA_047242405.1 Lachnospiraceae bacterium
AGATATATCAGAAAAGGTGGGAATAAATCGCGTTTTACCAGGAGATATCTTTCAGAAAGAATATCAGATTGTTATTGGGTAAAAAAATGTTTGTCAAGAAATTAGGAAGATGGAGCAACGATCTCTTTTCCGTTTATCGTAAATTAGACAATGAAAAGGAAGTTAGCTGAAATTAAAAAAAAGAAGAGACCATGAAATAAGGGAATGATAGAATAAGTGATGGATGATAATAAAAACTGCACGAACGCAATTTGGGAGAAAAACGGAATGGATACTTTAACATTGATAAAATTATGCGATAACTCTGAATTTTTAGAGAAAGCGGCACAATGGTTTTCAGAAAAATGGAAAATACCAGTGGAGGCATACCAAGAAAGCATACTGGAATGTGTCGAGCAGAAGAATGGGGTACCCCAATGGTATATCATTTTGGATAGCAATGGCAATATCATAGCAGGGGCTGGAATTATCGAAAATGATTTTCATGACCACAAAGATTTAAGACCTAATTTATGTGCCTTATTTGTTGAAGAAGAATATCGCAATCAAGGCATTGCAACTTATATGTTGAATTTTGTAAGGAAAGAATTCGGAAATATGGGGTATGAAAAGTTATATTTAATCACGGATCATACGGAATTTTACGAAAAATGTGGTTGGAGTTTTCTAACAATGGTCAATGATGATCAAGGTGCTCCTGTTCGAATGTATGTGGCCTCTACAATACAATAAGAATTGACAGGGGATGCGATCAATCCAATCGAAATATACAATTATGAAGGAAATAACAAAATTTATAACCTTATTACGAGGACATTTTCAGTGAAAGAAAAGGTCCTTTTTTATTAGACTTAAAATCTTTATGGCTGTAATTTTTTAAATATTTACGTATAATGGGCGTGCTTTTACATATATTTGCAAGATTTGGCTACTTTTTGATGGGATTTGACAAGTATTATTTCTGAAAATGGGATATAATGCATTTGTAACAAGGAAATGAAAGAAATAGGAGGCTATAGAAATGGTGAGGAAATTAAAAGACTTGATGGAAGCATACTTTGAACTTTATTGCGAGTTATATAAAAAGGGAATACGTTTTGAGTAAGGAGGATATAGAAATGGTGAGGAAATTAAAAGAATTGATGGAAGCATACTTTGAACTTTATTGCGAGTTATATAAAAAGGGAATACGTTTTGAGTAAGGAGGATATAGAAATGGTGAGAAAATTAAAAGAATTGATTGTGGAATACTTTGAACTTTGTAGTGAATTATACATGAAAGGGATACGTTTTTAAAAAGGAAAAATAAACATGAAAAAGAATAAGGAACGAGAAAGCTATTATCATAAAAGATATGATAATAGCTTTTTTTGTATGAATAATGAATACTCTTTACTTGGTTCTATAATGATTGCGGTAATCTCTAGGACTCATATGATAACGTTCCTTAAAAACACGGTTAAAAGTGCGCTGGCTCTCAAAGCCGGCGTTCTCATAGACTTCCGTAACCGATTCATTTGTATAATGGAGTAGGTTGCACGCATAGTCCAGACGAATGTCATTCAAATACTGATTAAAATTAGTATGAAAGGTTCCTGAAAAAACACGAGATAGAGCATAGGGACTAAACCCTAATTCCTGGGCCATTTTCGTAAGCGTTATACTTTCTGTAAAATGACCAGTGATATAG
>JBKTKK010000402.1:0-1689 GCA_047242405.1 Lachnospiraceae bacterium
ATCATACAGATTAGCTCGATATCAAACAATTCGGGGCTATTGCTCATTGTAATCAATTCCTCCTTTTTTCGATTTTATCTTAAAGATAAAACCTAAGATCTGTAGTGCAATTAACGGCGTCATTGCAACAATTGCAATAACACCAAACCCATCAACTAAAACATTTGCACCTTCTATTGCTTCTGCAACTCCTTGTGTAAATGCTAAAATAAATGTAGCAGTCATTGGCCCAGATGCAACTCCACCTGAGTCGAATGCTATTCCAACAAATAAATCAGGAACAAAATATGACATTACTATTGATATAATATAACCAGGCAATAAATAATGCCATAATTGTATTTGTGGCACTAGAATTCTTATTACCGATAAGGCAACGGCTAGAGCCACGCCAAAGGCTAATGTGACAATTACCACTTTTCTCTTTACATAGCCGCTTGTAACATCCTCTATTTGGTGCGTCAATACATAAACGGCTGGTTCTGCGAGGATCGTAACCATACCTAATAAAAATCCAACGATAACAACATACATATGGTTATCCATCGATGCCAACTTATAGCCTACAACGCTTCCAACCTCCATGAAACCTGCATTTACACCTAATAGGAAAAGAACTAACCCAACTAACGTGTAAAGCATTCCAAATAATATTTTTCGTATCATAGATTTTGACAATTTCAATGAAATTTTTTGAAATATAAGGAAAATAACTAGTATTGGCGCCAAAGCAATTAATACTTCCCCTGCTATAATAGGCAGTTTTTCAATAAAAGGTGCGATGATTGAGGTTGATAGCTCTTCCGTATTTTCAAGTGCACCAGTAATTTCATCTGTTTTTGTTATGATACTCATTATTAGAACAGAAATGATTGCACCAGCAGAAGCAATCGCAACTAATCCAAAACTATCTTTTTCAGAAGACTTACTATCTTTATTTAACTTTGAAACACCGATTGCCAGGGCCAATATAAATGGAACCGTTAACGCTCCTGTTGTAGCCCCCGAAGCATCAAAAGCGATTGCCAAAAATTCTGGAGATGTAAATAGAGACAAGATAAAAATAATGGTATATATAATAGTTAAAAGCTTATGTAAGGGAAAATTATAAACGATTCTAGTAAGACCTACCGATAACATCACCGCAATACCAAATGATACTACGACAACAATTATATTTTTGGGAATCAAACCTGAAGTAACAGAGTCTACCTGCCCTGCCAATATGAGAAGATCAGGTTCGGCAATTGAAATAAAGAAACCAAGCAGTAAACCAGCGATAATTATGATACGAATTTTATTGGACTTTACGATTGCTGTTCCCATCGCATCGCCAATGGGGGTAATACCGATATCAACCCCAAGTAAAAATATAGTTAACCCAATAATTATCAAGATTGCACCAATAAGAAACCTTATCATTAATGGTGTATCAATGGGCGTTAGAGTAAAGCTTAATATGATCACAATCGCTGTGATCGGTAAAACGGAATATAAAACTTCTTTTAGTTTAGAAATAATTACACTCAAATAGACACATTCCTCTCTTTCATACTTCTTTAATTTAAACAACTACACCTAGTATTTGACAATCAATCATAAAATCCCCTCCCCCTTAATAAATTACGTTATTACAATTATTGTACACGAAATATTCAAAAAATAAAACATGAAAAAAGAAAAATACTA
>JBKTKK010000403.1:0-1686 GCA_047242405.1 Lachnospiraceae bacterium
TTTGTAACCTTCATTTTTGGAAAAGTGCAATCATACTTTACTATATGATTAAAAAACGAGGAGGGTTTACTATGATTGAAATTGCTTTTAATACAGAAAAATTTCGAGCTTATCAACGAGTAATCGAACTTTGCAATTTTACTTATCAGGATAATGCATGGATGGAGGAATTCTGGCTTTCACTAATTCGAACCCCAGAAATATATGAAGAATGGGTTTATTATATGAACAATGATAATTTTCTTGGCAAATATCGAATTTCTGATTACAACATATTCGACATATACGTATGGCAAGTAAATCAATTTAAATATTTTCTTTCATACGCCTGCGATGGCTGCTGTCAGGGTGCTTACATTCTTTTAAAAACATTTGATTTCCTATTAAAAATGAATGAAAATCCCAATACTTATATTCGGATTTTCGAAGAAAAGACAGGCAATGATCTGTACTAATTTATTTGACTTAGCCGCCGTCCTATGATAGCATGGAAGGCACAACGAAAAATACTACACGTTTATTTAGAAAGGATTATTCACATGAAAAAGCCTGATTTATTACAGGAACCTATACAAAACTTATTTATTAGTTATTTGCTTCCTTCCATCAGCGCCACCTTAGTAACCTCCATTTATATTTTAGCTGATACGATTATGATTGGTAAAGGAATCGGATCCCTTGGAATCGCTGCCTTAAATATTATTCTTCCTATCTTTAATTTATTTTTTGGTTTTGGTATGCTATTTGGCGTTGGGGGATCCGTACTTATGTCGGTATGCCATGGAAAGGGAGATGTGAAAACAGGACAAAAATATTTTACTTCCGCATTCCTAACTACCATTACACTTGGTTTTAGTTTTGCTTTATTGGGTAATTTATTTTTACGTCCTCTCGTCTACTTACTCGGTGCAACCGATACAATTATAGAATTAACCATTTCCTATGGACGCTATGTAATGACTGGTGCTCCCATTTTTATGATGTCTAGCCTACTACAAGCATTTGTAAGGAATGATAAAGCACCAAGATTAGCGATGATTGCTGTAATCGTTGGTGGAGTTTCCAATGTTTTACTCGACTATATTTTTATTTTTCCACTGAAGATGGGAATAGGCGGTGCCGCTGCAGCAAGTGTAATCGGTGTAAGTATTACCGTCTTTATTTTGTGCTTACATTTCCTTTCAAAAGACAGTACAATACGTCTAATAAAGGATGGCTTCTCTCTTTCATTAATAAAAGACATCCTATGCAATGGTTTTTCAAGTTTTTTATTAGAGATGGCGAATGGTATCGTTATATTCCTATTCAATTTACAACTAATTCGGTACGTAGGGGAAATTGGTGTGGTCGTATACGGAATTATATCGAATAGCTCCCTCGTTGCCATATCTTTATCAAATGGAATCGCACAGGCTGCACAACCAATTATAGCAACAAATTTCGGGGCTAGATTATGGCAAAGAGTTAATATTGTCCGCAAGCTTGGGTTGTTAACGGCTTTTATTATAGGAACGTTATTATTTTTATCTGGACTTCTTTATCCAAAGTACATTATTCAGATATTTATCAATCCTACATCAGATGTTATATCCATGGCAATCCCTGCAATCCGAATTTATTTTCTCGCCTTTATTCCTTCTGCCTTAAACATCTTTTTTTGTAATTATTTCCAAGGTATTATAAATC
>JBKTKK010000404.1:0-1683 GCA_047242405.1 Lachnospiraceae bacterium
GGCCTGTATATAATGCTATTATAGGAAAATTTAACCATATGTCAACCGCTATGTTTGAGGGGTCGCTTTTAAATATTCTTCCACAGCAGGATCCTTCATTTCATAAACTCGATAATATTCTTTTGTTTCCTGATTTTTCACCGTCTCTGATCGATTCTTCGACAAAAATCGAATGATGGAATAGCAATCAATCCATATTTCATTATTCCCTTCTTTTTGGGACTCGTCAAAAATCAATTGAATGCCGAAGTGCAGGTGAGGGGTATCAATGTTATTGACATTTTCCTTTGTACTATAGCCGGTATGCCCTAAGTAACCGATTACATCACCTGCTTGAACGACACTGCCTTCTTCTAAAGACTTGTTAAATGGGAAGTTCTGTCTTAGATGGGCATAATAATAATAACGTTTTCCATCAAAGCTACGAATGCCAATTCTCCAGCCACCATATTGGTTCCAACCCATAACTTCAACATAGCCAGACTCTACCGCAATAATCGGCGTTCCTGTCTGTCCCATTAGGTCATGACCTAAGTGTTGCCGTTTATACCCATAGGATCGTGAAACACCAAAATCATCATAGTCCGAATATTCATAGAATTTTGCAATAGGAGAAAATCCTTTCAGCCCATACTTTTTTGTCATGATCTTTTGATCTGCATTATTCTCGTCTTTTGTTTCCATTTCATATTCTCCAACAAGCCCTCCTAAAACAGCCTCATAAGCCTCATAGTAGTAAGAATAATTTTTCATATCGGCGGTTAACGTAGCTATATCTGTCTCTTTCGTCTCTAGTTTCGTAGTAAGCTTTTGTAAATCGGCTTTCTTGTATTTCGAGAAATCGCCGCCATTTTTACATGCTAGATAGGCTAATAACTCAATCCAGTTCATATGTACTTCTTTCTCAT
Source organism: Lachnospiraceae bacterium (assembly GCA_047242405.1). GTDB lineage: Bacteria > Bacillota > Clostridia > Lachnospirales > Lachnospiraceae > Fimimorpha. The sequence continues at coordinate 909 of JBKTKK010000404.1, forward strand.
AGGATGCAACATCTGCATCATAAGCATCTTGCAACGCTTGGGAAGTTACATTAAAATCCACCCATTTAATAAAATCTTTCTTTTCCTCGTTTTTGACAGCATCGGATTCCGATGTGGAACTAGATGAATCATTTGTTTCGCTTATGGTTGCTCCGACCGCATTATCCTTCGTTTGACTTCGAAAAATTAAAAAAAAGCAGCATATACTGATTAGTACTAGTTCCGCTGCAACTAGATATTTTATATGCTTCATTTTCCCCCCTATCTGTCCATTTGGGACATTTCTACCTTACACCGTCTAATATGTTCAATAAAGTTTATGAAATAAAGAGGAAACTTATTCAAGAAAAGAGCAACCAGACACGAATCTACGTAAGATTGCCGGTTGCCCGAGAAAGCTTTTATTTGTGGTATTGTCGGAATCGATTTAGACAAGCATAAATTTCTTGTGTACGTGGAATCGCCATGGGGCATGGGAGATAGCTCATACCCGTAAGTGAAAGCATTCCCTTTGTTGCTATTTTATCTTCTATGGTTTTTACAATTTCTTTTATATCCATTGTTCCATCCATACAATGCTCAAGGGCATATTTTAGAATATAGGAAAGGGCAGCGGTCTGTTCACTATCAATGAGTTGTTCTACATAGCGTAAGTCAATCGTTTCTTTATCGAGAAGAATTTGTTCTTTACCATAAATCTTCACCTTGATACGATCCCTATCTCCTTTGCCTTTTTTCTTTGTCTGGAGCAAACGACGGGTAATCGGAGAATGAT
>JBKTKK010000405.1:0-1682 GCA_047242405.1 Lachnospiraceae bacterium
GTGTAATACCAATACGATAATCATCACACGTACCAGCATAAGCCTCTTTTTCCCCCTGTTTTTTAATGGAACAGTATGCACGACTAGACATTTCATTGCTGAATAAATAAGGATAATAGTACTCCATTTCAAAATTACCACTCTCGTCCATTTCACCACAAAGAGAAATCCCCATATCTGGTGCCACTTCCTTGGACAATACGGCGATATTGCTATCCTCATCTATTTGAACCAGACTCATTTGATCTGGATCCTGAATTATTTTTTCAAAAAGGGTCTTCAATTGCTTCTTCTTTGTACAATTTTTAAAACCAATTGATTTAATAAAACTATGCATACTGCCTCCTTCCTCTAACCTTTATCAATTTGTAATTGTAGGGGATACGCTTTTGTATCCCCGAAATAAAAATCCTATTTAATTTCTGTCATACCACCCATATATGGCACTAAAATGTCTGGAATCTTTATAGTTCCATCTGGCTGCTGATAATTTTCCAAAATAGCAGCTGTTGTACGTCCAATCGCCACACCACTACCATTTAAAGTATGAATAAATTTCGCTTTATCTTTTATATTATCTTTATATTTAATATTCGCTCTTCTTGCCTGGAATTCTTCGAAATTAGAACAAGAAGAAATTTCTACATAACGGTTATAACTTGGCATCCACACTTCTATATCATATTTCATTGCAGCAGTAAAACCAAGATCACCAATACAAATTTTTACAACACGATATGGAAGGCCTAATAACTGAAGAACTTCCTCTGCATCATGTGTTAATTTTTCTAATTCTTCATAAGATTGCTCAGGCTTTGTAAATTTAACAAGTTCTACCTTATTAAACTGATGTTGACGAATTAAACCTCTAGTATCTCTACCTGCACTTCCAGCCTCTGCTCTAAAACATGCAGTATATGCACAATGCATGATTGGTAACTTACTACCATCAATAATTTGATCACGATACATATTTGTTACTGGCACTTCTGCCGTTGGAACAAGGAAATATTCTCTACCATCACCGTAAACTTTGTAAGCATCTTCTTCAAATTTTGGTAATTGGCCTGTTCCTGTCATACTTTCTCTACTAACCATGAAAGGTGGAAATACTTCTGTATATCCATGCTTTTCCGTATGAGTATCAAGAAAAAAATTCATGATGGCACGCTCTAATCTTGCGCCAGCACCTTTATAAACCATAAATCTTGCACCAGATATTTTTCCTGCTGTTTCTGCATCTAATATATCCAAGTCTTTTCCTAAATCCCAATGAGGTTTTGGTTCAAACTCAAATGCAGTTGGCTCTCCAAATTTTCTAATTTCCACATTATCTTCATCGGTGTTCCCCATAGGTACCGATGGATTTGGGATATTCGGGATTGTCAACATCCATCCGTTTAATTCTTCATCCACTTCACTTACTTGAGCGTTTAACTCTTTAATTTTCTCAGAAAGCTGCTTCATCTCTTCTAAAACTCCTGAAACATCCTTTCCTTCTTTTTTCATGACTGGAACTTGTTTAGAAACCTTATTTTGCTCAGCCTTCATAGCCTCTACTTCAGCTAATAAGGTACGTCTACGCTCATCTAAAATTTTAAATTGACTTAAATCAAAGTCTTCATTTCTAGATTCCAATGCCTTTGCAACTGCATCAAAATCACTTCTAAGTAGCTTAATAT
>JBKTKK010000406.1:0-1673 GCA_047242405.1 Lachnospiraceae bacterium
CGTTTATGCAAGTTGCGAAATAGCAAAAGAAAAAGGTTGCTATGATTATTTTGATGGTAGCGATTGGCAAACAGGTGAATACTTTGAAAAGAGACGCTACGATTCAAAGCGTTGGATGGCGTTAAAAGAAGAGGTTGCACAATTCGGAATGCGTAATGGTTATTTGTTAGCAATTGCGCCAACCAGTAGCACAAGTATGATAGCTGGTACAACAGCGGGTATTGATCCGATTATGAATCGATACTATTTAGAAGAGAAAAAGGATGGTCTTGTACCGAGAGTAGCTCCAGGATTATCGCCCAATACATTCTGGTATTATAAGAGTGCCCATCAAATCGATCAAACTTGGTCTGTTCGCGCTTGCGCAATAAGACAACGGCATATTGATCAGGCTCAAAGTATGAATTTATATATTACAAACGATTATACATTTCGTGGGGTATTACACTTGTATGTAGAAGCTTGGCGGCTGGGAGTTAAGACAGTTTATTATATTCGATCAAAAAGTTTAGAAGTTGAAGAATGTGAAGTATGTTCCAGCTGATAGAATGTGGATAAGGAGATGTTTAATGGTGGAAGAATTAAGACGAAAACCGCTATTTAATCCCGAAGGGGATATAGATGTGAAAATGCGTCGGATGATTAATGGAAATACAACAAACCTAAATGATTTTAATAATATGAAATATCCATGGGTAAGTAATTGGTATCGACAGGCTATGAATAACTTTTGGATTCCAGAAGAAATCAATTTAGGAACTGATGTGAAAGACTATGCAAAATTAACCGAGCAGGAGAGACGTGCCTATGATAAAATACTATCCTTCCTTGTATTCTTAGATAGTATTCAAACGGCAAACTTACCTGCTATTAGCGAGTATATAACAGCAAATGAAATTAATCTCTGCCTTTCCATACAGGCATTTCAAGAAGCGGTCCACAGTCAAAGTTATAGCTACATGCTTGATACCATTTGTCAGCCGCAGGAACGTTTCGATGTGCTATATCAGTGGAGAGAAGATAAACTTTTATTGGAAAGAAATACGTTTATTGGAAACCTTTATAATGAGTTTCAAAAAGAAAAATCAAAGTTTCAATTAATGAAAACTTTAATTGCCAACTATATATTGGAGGGAATATATTTTTATAGCGGTTTTATGTTTTTCTACAATCTAGGAAGAAATCACAAAATGCCGGGTTCCGCCCAAGAAATTCGTTACATCAATCGTGATGAAAATACACACCTATGGTTATTCCGTAACATTATTGTAGAGCTAAAAAAAGAGGAACCAGACCTGTTTACCGAAGATAAAATTTGCCTTTACTGTGATATGATTAAAGAAGGGTGTGAACAGGAAATGCGCTGGGCGGAATATGTTATTGGCGATGGGATAAGTGGATTGAATCAAGAGATGATCCGCAGTTATATCAAATATTTAGGTAACATGCGTTTAAAGAGTTTAGGTTTTCCTATTGCTTATCCAGGTTATGATTCAGAGCCGGAGTCAATGAAATGGGTAAGTCATTATAGCAATGCCAATGGCATAAAGACGGACTTCTTTGAAGCAAGAAGTACGGCTTACGCCAAAAGTAGTGCACTGGTAGACGATTTATAAATTCACTTTTGCCTATTGACGTGTTAAAATTTTTGCGTTATAATGAACGAAAGAAAA
>JBKTKK010000407.1:0-1666 GCA_047242405.1 Lachnospiraceae bacterium
TTTCACGGCCGCCAGAACCTCGTTCTCTCGTTATAATTGTTTCATCAAGTAAGTCTTCTAACGAAGTTGGAAATTTTTTAAACTGATGGCCTGCCGAACACACCGCTATTAAATTTTCTTTTCGCATTACTTCAAAATCGTATTCATGCTTTGGAAAATTACCTTCTACAATGGCACAGTCGATGGTTCCCTCATTTAAGGCTTCTAGTAGTTCTTTTGTATTATCGACAACAATTGAAATAGGGGTCTGGGGATTTTGCCTTGAATACGAAGCAACTCTACTGGCGATCATATATTCTCCAACAGTTAATGTCACACCTATATTTAATTTATTTTGATGCTTATTTTTTTCCAGCAGCGTTTTTTTTAAGTATTGCTCGTCATGTTTCATTGTAATTGCTGCATTTCGTAGCATTGTACCCGTAGTGGTCAAGCTGATTTTCTTGTTATTATATGAAAATAATTTCGTATTATAATATTCTTCCAAATATCGGATGTGTTGTGATACTGCAGGCTGAGTTATATTTAGCTCTTGAGACGCTTTTGTAAAGTTCATATATTTGCATACCGTTAAAAACGTTTCAATTCGAAAATCTATCATAAAATTTCTCCTTCGTTAAAATAAGTTATACCATAAGACGTATTTCGTACTATTATAATATAAATTTATCAATTAATAAATATTTATAATTATCTTTTATATATAACTTGTGTTAGTATAAGAAAACTGAAACAAAAAAAATGAAACCCACCAAGGAGGAAGAAATGGAAAAAGAAAAAGTTTCCAGTCATGTATTATGGCAATTATTTAAAGCTACCTTTACCCTAAGTGCATTTACGTTTGGGGGAGGATTTGTAATCGTATCGTTAATGAAAAAGAAGTTCGTCGAAGAGTTAAAGTGGTTGGATGAAGAAGAAATGTTAGATATTACAGCCATTGCCCAATCATCACCCGGACCAATACCTATAAATGCTTCCGTCATCTTAGGCTATCGAATGCATGGTATTTTAGGTTCACTTGTTGCAATCTTAGGTACTGCGCTACCACCAATGATTATTATTTCAATTATTTCTTATTTTTATGTACAATTCCGCTCCAATCAAGTGATTGCAACAGCTTTACAAGTAATGCGAGCAGGGGTTGCTGCCGTTATCTTTGACGTTGTAATAAACTTATCACAAAATGTTTGCAAAACAAAACGTTTGTTATACATTGGTTTAATGATAGTTTCCTTCATCGCAGTAGCATTTTTTGATATAAGTGCTATGCTTGTTATTCTGGCTTGTCTTGCAATCGGAATCGTTGACTTAATCATTGACTTAAAGAGAAATAGGAGGGCCGAAAATTGCGTATTATAATGCGTTTATTCTTTAGTTTTATTCAAGTTGGAATGTTTAGTGTCGGCGGTGGCTATGCCGCAATTCCATTGATTCAGAATCAGATCGTTTCCGTTCATCATTTAATGACGATGGAAGAATTTACAGACTTAATTACGATTGCAGAAATGACACCAGGTCCTATCTCTATCAACTCAGCCACTTTTGTAGGAACAAGATTAGCCGGTTTACAAGGTGCAATCATTTGTACCGTTGGATGTATTATTCCATCCTTTATTATCTGCCTTTGCTTGGCACATTTTTATTATAAATATAGGAACTTTGGTGG
>JBKTKK010000408.1:0-1655 GCA_047242405.1 Lachnospiraceae bacterium
GAATTGGAATATACTTCTATTACAAAAGATTATAAAATTAGTATGGCATGGCATCAATCATTAGAAAGTTCGGGTATAGCCGGGTTGAGTCAGATTTTGGATCGGGCTACCGGCTTAAATACGATATCACCGACCTGGTTTACCCTCGTAGATGAAAAAGGTAATTTCGAATCAAGGGCAGACAAAGCGTATGTAAATCAGGCCCATGAAGCAGGAGTAGAAGTTTGGGCTTTAGTCGATAATATTAACGTTCCAATTGATAGTCACGCATTATTGTCCAATACTGAGGCAAGAACGAACCTTATAGAGGGGCTAATGCAGGCCGTTGAAGAATTTGACTTAGATGGAATAAATGTGGATTTTGAAAGTATTAAGGAAGAGACGGGGAAACATTACATTCAGTTTATAAGAGAGTTATCGGTTGCTTGTAGGAACGCAGGAATCGTTTTGTCTATCGATAATTATGCTCCTACCGTAGGAACGTATCACTATGATAGAAAAGAGCAGGGTGTTGTGGCAGATTATGTAATAATTATGGGTTATGATGAACACTGGTCTGGTGGAGATTCTGCGGGGTCAAGCGCATCGTTACCCTTTGTCAAAAAGGGGATAGAAGATACGCTTAAAGAGGTACCTTCCGAAAAAGTAATTAATGCATTGCCATTCTTTACACGATTATGGTGCGAGACGCCAGAGGAAATGGCAGATGGAAATGCGAAAATAATAACTAATTCCGATTCAAAATATAAAACTTATGCATTAAGTAGTGTGGCTAAAGGGATGAAGGCAGCAAAAGAAATATTACAGGAACATAGTGTAACTCCCGTTTGGTTGGAAGAAGAGGCACAATATTACGGGGAGTACGAATATGAAAACCGTTTTTATCGAATATGGGTGGAAGATGAACGGTCTATTCAGGAGAAACTAAATATAATGAAGGCATACAACTTAGCGGGTGTATCTGCATGGAAGCTTGGTTTAGAAGACGAAGGAATATGGACCATTATAGATCAATATGTAAAGGGAGAATAATTTTAAAAACTTTCTCTGTAGTATAAATATTTGACCGGTATTGGACATATAATTGATTGAAGCATATGACCAAGGGAACGTAGAGTTGACGAAAAGAGTTTTAGAAATAACAATGGCAGTGATACTGCTAGCAAGTGCCTTCTTATTACCAAGACAACAAGGGATGTTAGCCGATAGTAAAAAAGTTAGTGAAATACAGAATAATAATGGAACACAGAAAGTTGTAGTGCTAGATGCCGGTCACGGGGCTGCAGATTCGGGCAAAGTTGGAGTCCACGGTGAACTAGAAAAGGATATTAATCTGGCAATTACGAAAAAACTACAATATTATCTAGAGCAAGAAAATGTTAAGGTAGTACTGACGAGAGAAGATGATTCTCCCCTTTATTCAACTACAGATTCAAATAAGAAAATGGCTGATATGAAAGCAAGGATTGAAGCGATAGAAGAAGCGAATCCCGAAATTGTTGTAAGTATACATCAAAACAGTTATACAGCGGAGTCAGTGAGTGGGCCACAAGTTTTTTATTATACCGGATCACAAAAGGGCGAGATGCTGGCAGATACTTTGCAAAAACGGTTTGACTACGTTTTAGGAGATCAAAATCGCAGAAGTATAAAGG
>JBKTKK010000409.1:0-1637 GCA_047242405.1 Lachnospiraceae bacterium
CTTTTCCTGTACCGTACCCGCCTTGGCCATAAAGCCTTTTATAACTTCAAAAGCCGCCTTGGCAGCCTCTGCACTCATTAATAATTGTGGCAAAAAAAGTGTGCCTTTTTCAAAGCCTTGCCCAACAATATCAAGGGCCGGAATTAATTCTTCATTTATAATTTCAAGCGGTTCTTTTTCACACAGCAGTTGTTTTGAGGCAGTATTCGCACGGTCCTTTAATCCTTTCATCACACTTTCCCTTAAGGTCATATCCGACTTTTGGGCCACCCTGGCTGTCGTTGTAGTTTGCCCTGCATAGTGTGAAATATAAGCCCCACACTGCGGATCCATATTATTCAACGCTTTAAAGGCATAGTAGGATTGCATCATAGATTCCGAATTTGGATTTATGATACCCGCATTTAAACCATTTTGCATTGCCATCGTATAAAAAGCCGCATTAATTATTTCTCTTTGAGGTAAGCCAAAGGAAATATTGGAAACACCCAGTACGGATTTGCCATTTAACTCATCTCGAATTCGTCTAATGGTTTCTAATGTCGTAAAAGCGGAGGTCGAATCAGAACTAATGGTCATTGCTAAACCGTCTAATATAATATCTTTCTTATCAATACCATATTTTGCCGCTTCCTCGTAAATTTTCTTTGCAACCTTTATTCTACCTTCAGCCGTTTCTGGAATCCCGTCTTCGTCCAGACATAAGGCTACAACAACACCACCATATTTCTTCATTAACGGAAATACTTGTTCCATTATCTCCATCTTACCATTTACCGAATTGACCAACGGTTTTCCATTATACAAACGCATCGCCTGTTCCATTGCCGCAATGTTAGACGTATCAATCTGTAGCGGAAGATCAATAATACTTTGCAGTTCTACAATCACGCGCTTCATCATGGCAACTTCATCAATGTCAGGAAGTCCCACATTCACATCCAGTATGTGAGCTCCCTTTTCTTGCTGTCTCAACCCTTCTTTTAATACGTATTCTAAATCATTGTCACGAAGGGCCTGCTTAAATTTTAATTTTCCTGTAGGGTTAATCCGCTCCCCAATGATAACTGGCTCATCTCCGATTACGACAGCATGAGAATACGAAGAAACCATTGTTAAATTTTTATTCTCAATTAACTTCGGTTGTTGTCCCTTACAAGCTTTGACCAGCTGTTGTATATGGTTTGGAGTTGTCCCACAACAACCACCAACGACTACAGCTCCCATGGCAACAATTTCTTCCATTGTATTTGCGAAAGCATTGGGATCTACATCAAATACGGTATGCCCATTTTCGCTTCTTGGTAAACCGGCATTTGGATTTACAATAACAGGTATGGATGCATAGCTTAAAAGTTCTTTGCAAATTCCTTTCATTTGCACTGGCCCCAAACCGCAGTTGATTCCTAATGCATCCACTCTTAGACCTTCTAACATGGCCACCGCAGACTGTACATTGCCTCCCGTTAATAATTTCCCATTTTCTCCAAAAATCATGGTAGCAAATACAGGCAAATTGGAATTTTCTTTTGCCGCTAATATCGCAGCTTTTGCTTCATAACTATCGCTCATTGTTTCGATTAAAATTAAATCTACCCCTTCTCTAACCCCAATGGCACCGACTTCTTTAAATATTT
>JBKTKK010000410.1:0-1613 GCA_047242405.1 Lachnospiraceae bacterium
TGTTTCTACATTTCCAACGATCCAAGCCAAAGTAAAGTTTATATTGGAAACGACTTTTCCACCATTTTTATGAACGGCTTCATAAATATCTTTAATTTTTCCTACATTTGCTAACGTTGTTTCTTCATGGGTCGTATGGGCCGGTCTACCTAAATCGTCCACATCACAAACTGTTTTGTTTTCGCAAATATCTAATTCTAGATATCCTTTCGTAGCATTAAAATATTCACCAGAACTTGGGCTTACGAATAAGATGGCAAAATCCGCTTCCTCATAGTTTTCTATTAGGGTAATGTCAAACTTATTCTTAATGGATTCTTTTACCGATTCTGTTTCTTTTTCAGCATCCTCTGCCTTTTTTCTGAAACACTCTACGTATACTTTCTTATTGGATAACTTATCCTTTGTAAGAGGTAGTACTTGATCTTTGTTCTTTAATAGAACAACGGATTTTTCGTGTACATCAAACGCTTCTGCCCAATGGCTTTCCGTTGCTACTACACCAACGGCAGTTTGTGGATCACGATAAGGATTTTCGAATAAACCTAATTCGAATTTTTCCTTTAACGTACGAGCCACTGCCTTTGTTAAAGCCTCTTCTGAAAGTGTTACTTGTTGTACGGTATATCCCTCTGGAACTGGATTTCCCTGTGTTGTATAGTAGCCATTGATTCCTCTCTCATAGGCTTCCTTTGCAGCAAAAACATCCAAAGATCCACTAATAATATCTACACCGGAGTTAATTGCCAATGCAATACGGGAAGGTACGTCCAATTCTTCTACCCCCCATGCCATCTTATGGGTTATACCAGAGTCACTGTTAATATAACCTTCAAAGCCCATTTGTTCTCTTAATAAAGTCTCTGTAAAGAACTTATTAAAGGCAAAACCAAGGGGAACCATATCGATTTCTTTTCCTGCTTTGTCGTACTGTGGTTGGCTCTTTTCGGCAGCTGGTTTTGCATAATAAGGCATAATGGAAGATGCCTTTTTATCCACTGCTACTTGGAATGCAGGGATATGATAAGTTTGAAGACTATCCTTTGTTTGGTATACATTCCACTGTCCTTGCTTATAATGTGGATCAAAACCATTTTCTCTTGCTCCACCGCCTGGGAAGTGTTTCACTGTCATAGCTACACCATCGGTCGTTACGCCATTTTCACTTCCTTGAATTCCAGGAATTAAACGTTCCATAATGTCTTCAATTAACTTAGGATCTTCTCCAAATGTTCCATAAGTTCTTTGCCATCTTGGATCGGATACGACATCTGCCATGTACATATATCCTTTTTTCATACCAACGGCATCCCATTCTTTACGAACGTATTCTGCAAAACGGTCAATAAGGTCAAGACCACTTCCCTTTACGGCTGCAGCGATTCCCATCGTACCTGGCCAGGCAGCAAATACACCGGCTGCATCGTTCATACCAAAAACTACTTCACCATGTTCATTTCTTGAGTTCGATAGTACCATAATAGGCAATGCATGAGGCGTTTCTTCTGCCACACGGTTCAATTCGTTGATCCAATCTACTAATTCATCTGGCTTTGGATTTTCACGTAAAATAAGATGACGTATTCCCATATCTTTAATGGTATACGTTGTTC
>JBKTKK010000411.1:0-1596 GCA_047242405.1 Lachnospiraceae bacterium
ATCCAATTAATGCCCGTGAGCTTCCAGAAAAGAAAATAATTGTTGGTTAATAAAGGAGAAAGAAATGACTACAAAAGAATTTGGTGTATTTGGCTTAGGAGATTTCGGTCGTAGTGTAGCAATTGCACTGGCAAGTAACGGCTGTCAGGTTATGGCAGTAGATGTGAAAGAAGACCGTATTCAAGATATCGCAGACTATGTAACAATGGCTGTAAGAGCCGATGTTTGCGATGCAGAAACTATGCGGTCATTGGGAATAAGAAATTTAGATTGTGTTGTTATTGCAATTGGTGATAATTTAGAAGCAAGTATTATGGCAACAATTATAGCGAAAGAGGCAGGTGTACCATATGTACTTGCAAAAGCTGGAAATGACATACATGCAACGGTTTTAAAGAAGGTAGGCGTAGATGAAATCATATTTCCAGAACAAGCAATGGGGATTCGAATTGCAAGAAATTTAGTAACAGGAAAATTTATTGACTTAATTGAGTTGTCTAGTACATTTAGTATGGTAGAGATTGCACCGCCAGAAAGTTGGATTGGAAAAACACTTCGTGAATTGAATTTGCGTGATCGCCTCGGACTTAATTGCATTGGTTGCAAACAGGGGGATGATGTCGATATTAATTTGGATCCTGACCTTCCGCTTCGAAGAGGAGTTACTTATATTATTGTTGGCGAAAATAAGACTTTAGAAAAGATTATGTAATGTCTACAGATTTGGTAGACAGAGGGAGGAACGATGATAACAACAAGTGCCAATTCTAATATTAGGCATGTCATGCAGCTGCAAAAAAAACCTAAAGTAAGAAGGGAAGAAAAGCTCTTTATTGTAGAGGGACCCAAGATGTTTGAGGAGTTACCGAAGGATAGAATCGAAGAGATCTATGTGTCAGAAAGTTTTGCAAAGCAGCCAGAGGCGCAGCGTATGCTCCATAGACACAGCTTTGACGTAGTAAAGGATGCGATTTTTGCGGATATGTCCGATACAAAAACACCGCAGGGAATACTAGCGGTAGCAAAGCAGTATGAGTATTCGTTAGAAGATTTATGTCATACAAAAAGAAAACCACTCTTTTTGATTTTAGAGACAATTCAGGATCCTGGTAATCTAGGAACGATGATGCGGGCTGGTGAAGGGGCTGGAATCTCTGGTATTATTATGAATCGAGAAACCGTTGATATTTATAATCCAAAAGTAATTCGTTCTACAATGGGTTCGCTATATCGTGTGCCGTTTATTTGCACCGAAGACTTGCCTAAGGCTATGAAAAGCTTAAAAAGATTGGGGGTTAAAGTCTACGCGGCTCATCTAGATGGAAAAAAAAACTATGATAAAGAAAATTATAAGGAACCAACTGCTTTCCTGATTGGTAATGAAGCGAATGGTTTATCCGATTCAATAGCAAAATTAGCAGATTCTTACATCAAAATCCCAATGTTAGGTAAAGTAGAGTCATTAAATGCAGCGGTGGCAGGATCGGTTTTATTGTTTGAGGCTGCAAGACAAAGAAGGTAGATATAAATTTTATCGCAGAAATAGCCAATGTGTCGGAAGACTTTCCGACACATTTTTTCTTTTCTTTATTAAAA
>JBKTKK010000412.1:0-1594 GCA_047242405.1 Lachnospiraceae bacterium
CCAGAGAATGATTGTCTAGCTTTTGAAGTAAGCGGACCAGCTTTATCAGAAGGAAGATTAAGTGTTCAATTTAAATTTCCATATGGATCACACAAAATAACAGCATCGGATTGGGAAAATATGACTGCACATCACATAGATACGTTAGCTATGGATGCAAGGCACGTTAGCCTAAAGCATACGTTAGATCGCGATAAGTATTATATTACCATTGCAAGTGAAAATGCAGCGGATATAGAAGTTGGATCGCATGAGGTTTTAGTAAATCCCCCTGTTATGGATTCTTTTTCCTTTACTGTAACATTTGCAGAAAAAGAAGTATTCGAATATAAAAAAGCCAATGAAGTCTTAAAAGCATGTCGTTCATGGTGGAAGTCTTACTGGGAAGAAGGCGGGATTGTTCAGCTAAATAAGAGTAAAGACACAAGGGCAGTAGAATTAGAAAGACGAATTATACTGTCGCAATACCTCATGGCGATCAATTCAGCTGGCTCCACACCTCCACAAGAAACCGGACTTACATGTAATAGCTGGTATGGTAAAATGCACCTAGAAATGTATTTATGGCATTGTGCATGGTTGCCATTATGGAATCAAACAAAACTGTTGGAACGTAGCCTAATTTGGTATATTGACCATTTAAAAGAAGCGAGAGAAAATGCTGCGAGAAATGGATACAAGGGGGCACGCTGGCCAAAAATGATAGCCTCGGAAGGTATTGATTGTCCTTCCGCTGTCGCACCGCTATTGGTTTGGCAACAGCCGCATATTATTTATATGTTAGAGCTTGCATATCAGAGAAATCCTTCCAATGAATTTTTGAATAAGTATTGGATTCTGATAGAAGAAACAGCAGAGTTTATGATTGATTTTGTAAACTTTAATAAAGATACTGGCTGTTATGACATTCCGTCTCCAGTTATACCAGTACAAGAATGCCATAAGCCAGAAGAAACAAAAAATCCTGCGTTTGAAGTAGAATACTGGTATGTTACCTTAAATATTGCAACTAAATGGGCAGAGCGCTTAGGTATAGATGTTAATCCAAAGTGGAAAGAAGTGGGAGATCATATGGCTCCTATGGCAGTTAAGGATGGACTTTATTTGGCGCATGAGCTATGCCCGGATACGTTTGAAAAATTCAACCGGGATCATCCATCAATGACAGGATCTTTTGGTCTTTTAAATGGTAGGGTGGATGCAAATATAATGCGAGCAACCTTGCATAAAGTATTGGAATGTTGGAACTATCCAAGCCTTTGGGGATGGGATTTTGCAATGATGGCTATGACAGCAGTACGTCTTTCGGAACCCGATGTAGCAATTGATATTTTAATGAAGGATACATTTAAAAATCGTTATGTTGTAAGCGGAAACAATTGGCAAGAATCAAGAGCAGATTTACCATTATACTTACCTGGAAATGGTGCTTTATTGCTTGCAATTCCAATTATGACGGCTGGATACAAAGGATGTACGGAGGATACACCTGGTTTCCCAAAAGACGGAAATTGGGTAGTAGAATTTGAAGGAATTAGTCCGTATTTTGAATAAGGGGGAGTAATATATGAAGATGACAGCATTAGAATATGGT
>JBKTKK010000413.1:0-1592 GCA_047242405.1 Lachnospiraceae bacterium
TTTGGTACTATAAAAGTGTAATTGTTGTACCGATACAAATATTGGTCACGCAGTTGCACTTATTCTGTATAATAAGGGTGTAATTGGCCAGACGGGGTGTTATTTGGGTTATCGCATCCGTTACAAAAACTGTCTGCCATCCCCTTATTATATGCATTCGGTTAGGCAGGTTGAGACTCTTGGAGCTTTCGTGTAACGAACCAAAATGAATGGTAATAAGTGTTGGTGGAAACAATTACAAAATTCATTGAGGAGGTCACATATGATAAGTGTTGGGATTGATGTTTCTAAGGGAAAGAGTACGATATGTATTTTAAAGCCATATGGGGAGATTGTCAGTTCACCATTCGATGTTGAACATACGGACAACTCATTATTGGAATTATCCAAAATGCTTCTGAGACTTGACGGCGAAACAAAAGTTGTAATGGAAGCAACCGGTGCCTACCACATGCCGATTCTGTCATATTTAAAGGATCAAGGACTCTTCGTATCTGTAATTAATCCTCTGGTTATGAAAGAATACAGGTGCAAGGGACTAAGAAAGGCGAAGACAGATCAATTAGACGCCAAGATGATTGCCAACTATGGAATTGACCATTGGTTTCATTTAGTTGATTATACTCCTGATTCTGAAGTTTATCAGACACTGCGGCTACTTGGTCGTCAGTATGCACATTACATGAGAATGAAAATAGAAAGTATTCAGGTATTGTCAAATATGATGGATTACACAATGCCGGGTATACGAACCCTTCTAAAAGGCTACAGCGATTGTAACGGAAAAAATAAGGTTGCCGATTTCATGGAGTATTATTGGCATTATGACAACATTACTAAAAAAACAGAAAGCCAGTTTGTAAAAAGTTATATTTCATGGGCGAAAAAAAGAGGATACCATCAAAGTGAATCTAAAGCCTTAAAGATTTATGCCTTAGCTAAAAATGGTGTTCCCACGTTGCGTTCTACTTCTCCATCGACCAAAATGTTAGTAGTAGAAGCGGCAAGAGTTTTAAAAGAGATAGAAAACACTCTCAGAACAATTCTAACACAAATGCAGGAATTAGCAAGAGACTTGCCTGAGTATCCAGTAGTGCGCGCTATGAACGGTGTAGGAGATGTTATTGCTCCTCGCTTGATAGCCGAAATCGGGGATGTACGACGGTTTTATAGCCGAAAGGCTTTGATTGCTTATGCTGGAATTGATGCTCCTCCATATCAATCAGGTCAGTTTACCGGAAGTAACCGTCATATAACAAAACGAGGATCTGCTACATTAAGAAAAATAGGATATGAAATCATGCAATGCCTGAAATCTTTTAAACCACCTGAAGACGCAGTATACCTATTCATGATGAAAAAGGAATCGGAAGGTAAGGCGCCAAAGGTCGCAAAAATGGCAGCATTAAATAAGTTTTTAAGAATTTATTATGCTAGAGTAACTGAAGTCTATACATAATTTCCAAACGACAAACATATTTATTTCTGATGCCAGTAGAAATAGTGGTCTAGTTAAAGTTTGTCTATTTTAACACTTGTATAGATGTGAACTTATAAATTTACCTGTTGATTTTTGTTAGCAGGTTTTTATA
>JBKTKK010000414.1:0-1549 GCA_047242405.1 Lachnospiraceae bacterium
ATCGACACCTTGTTCCATAATCACAACAACCGCCTCTGCCGCATTTAAGATTCCATCATGAATGCTCTCTTTTTCATCTTCCTTAAATCGACCTAGAACATAATCAGCTAAATCCATATGTTTCGGCTTTTCACCAACACCTACGCGAACGCGAGAAAACA
Source organism: Lachnospiraceae bacterium (assembly GCA_047242405.1). Classification (GTDB taxonomy): domain Bacteria; phylum Bacillota; class Clostridia; order Lachnospirales; family Lachnospiraceae; genus Fimimorpha. The sequence continues at coordinate 162 of JBKTKK010000414.1, forward strand.
CTTCACTATGCAGATGTAGAATGATATTCTTTATTCCATTGTGACCGCCTGCACTCCCTTTCCCCCGTACACGGAGTTGTCCTACATCCAGCATAATATCATCATAAATCACAATGATATTCTCATTATCTACCTTATAATAATCCAGTAGTTCTCGCAGACATTCCCCACTTAAATTCATATACGTTTGGGGCTTTACCAAAATTACTTTTTCTGATCCAATTATCCCTTTGCCAATTAACGCCTTATGTTTTTTTGTATCTATAGATATATTATATTGTTCTGCCAGCTTGTCGATGACTGCAAATCCAATATTATGTCTTGTCCCTACATACTGTGCAGTAGGATTACCAAGTCCAACAATAATATACATGTTTTACCCTTCCATTTCTAATTATTTTCCATCTTTTTTAAACAATATACCATATCAAAATTTCAACCGCAAGGGGATAGCCAAGACTATCCCCCTTTTCCTCATGAAACTTGAACCATTTCATGCAATTTATTAAAAGAATATACGGTTTTAACCTGATGAAGGGATACTTTCCATATGGCTGCCTGTATTGATTTTCTGGAGTTTAACCCATAAATATAGCCATCTTCCTTCTTTAAATCAAATACGCGTGACCATGACTCTTCAATCATCCGCCTCATACATGCAGCAGCAGAATAATCCGCACTGCGAATTCTCATTTTATATTCGTTTAAATTCAATTTCTCTAATGCTAACTCAAATCGTTTAAAATCACTTTCGTCTAACGGTATATAAAAGTAATTTTTAATATAATGGAAAAGTCGCTCGTCAAATAATAATACTTCCTTATCTGGGATTTCTACCAACAAAACGATACTATTTCGATCTTTTTCCGGCAGTAATATTTCTTTTAGATGTTTTTTACCATCCATTTGATACCAAGTCATAATTGGATACTTTGCCATACGCGAAGGTCTTTTTTCCTTTTTCACAAGTTCTTTTCCTATCCAATTATAAGCATACTGTTCATTGGCTCCACGGAAGCACTTTTCATCCATATAAAAGGTTCCCTCCTGTATAAAGTTTTCATAAGCCTCTGCACTCATTTTCATCCACAATTTCATACGAATCCTCCATTCCATAAAGCAACAAAATTGTTTCCTAGCTGATAGAGTCATATGAAATGGGGAATTGTTAACTTCCATGCATAAAAGAGTACAAAAAAAAGACCCCTATCGCGCTCTATCAGCAGCAATAAAAGTCTTGCTATTAATAATATGACCGAGCTATTTCTAGCTGTCTTGACGGTGCATACAATATCTTTCGATATTAGCTACTCCCTTTTACATGTTCATACTATATCATAGTCCCTTATTTTTGTCAATATATTAACAATGTATTTCCTTATATAAAC
>JBKTKK010000415.1:0-1546 GCA_047242405.1 Lachnospiraceae bacterium
CCTTTTGTTTTATAATAAGCTGCTGCCTCGCAAAGAGCCATTGTTGCTACAATTGCATCCTTGTCCCTTGCATGTGTGCCAATCAAACAACCGTAACTTTCTTCAAAGCCAAAGAGATAAGTTCCTTTTCCTGTTTCCTCAAATCCTAGGATTTGCTGTCCAATGTACTTAAATCCGGTTAATACCTCAATTAAACGAACCCCATAATACTTCGCAATTGCATCTGCTAAGTTGGATGTTACAATGGTTTTTATAAGTGCCCCATCATCTGGAAGCCCCTGCTTTTCTCTAACTTGATTAATTTCATAATCTGCTAATAAACATCCAGACATATTACCTGTTAGTGTAATATATTCGCCTGATTTTGTATCCTTTACATAAACACCAAGACGGTCTGCATCAGGATCTGTCGCAAGAACCAAATCTGCATCTTTTTCTTTTGCAAGCTCCAAGGCAAGTGTAAATGCTTCCTTCGCCTCTGGATTTGGATAACTAACTGTTGGAAATTCACCATCTGGTAATTCCTGTTCTGGCACTACAAATACATTTTCAAATCCTAATTCCTCTAGCACTCTCCTTGCTGGTATATTTCCAGTACCATGTAATGGCGTGTAAACAATTTTTAGTTCTTTCCCCATTGCTTTTATGGCTTCTGGATTCTTTACCTGCGTCTTTAATTCCTCAATATAAGGATCGTCGATATCAGCTCCAATTACCTGATAAAGGCCAGCTACTTTTGCAGCTTCTAAATCCATCGTTCTAACTGTAGCAAAATCGGTTATTTGCTTTACTTCATCCATGATTCCTTTATCATGGGGCGGAGTAATCTGCGCACCGTCTTCCCAATAAACTTTGTATCCATTATATTCTGGTGGATTATGGGAAGCAGTTATATTAATTCCCGCAATACAACCTAATTTACGAACTGCATAGGATAATTCTGGCGTTGGTCTTAAAGATTCAAAGCGGTATGCCTTTATTCCATTTGCAGCAAGGCAAAGGGCTGCCTCTGTTGCAAACTCAGGAGACATTCTTCTTGAATCATAGGCGATTGCTACGCCTTTCTCCTTGCCACCTACCTTTACAATATAGTTTGCTAGTCCTTGTGTTGCCTTTCTTACCGTATAAATATTCATACGATTTAAACCTGCACCTATTACACCCCGAAGACCCGCAGTTCCAAATTCCAGGTCCGTATAAAAACGTTCCTTTATTTCGTTTTCATCCTCTTTTATTGCTAAAAGCTCTGCCTTTGTGGTCTTATCGAAGTATGGATTCGACAACCAATCCTGATATATCTGCATATAGTCCATTTTTTCGCCTCCCAAAGATTCTTATAAGGTATTTTCTTTCCCATCATGTCCTTATTATACCCTAAAATAGCTAAAAATGGAATGAGAATGTTTCGCGAATTTTCCACATGATACAAGTTATAAAAATTTAATATTTATCAATTTTCTTTTATCCAAAATCCAGAATTACTCAGTATAATATTTATTCTATTTATGTTATGCTTAAAAGAGTTTGTCTGTGGACAGGTATATAT
>JBKTKK010000416.1:0-1545 GCA_047242405.1 Lachnospiraceae bacterium
GAAAGTATACAGAACTTTGGGAATTGGGCGAAGATTTTAAAACATGGTTAGAAGAAGAAAATGATTTCTGTAATACCTTAGTTGACCGTATTGTAACGGGTTATCCGAGAGCAGAAGTAGAAGAATTAACAAAACAGATTGGTTATACCGATAACTTAATTGATACAGCTGAAATTTTTCATTTATGGGTCATTGAAGGACATCATGAAGAGGAACTTCCATTTAACAAAGCAGGGTATAATATTGTATGGACCGATGATGCGGCACCATATAAAAAACGTAAAGTGCGTATTTTAAATGGAGGACATACATCAATGGTATTAGGTGCGTATTTATACGGACTTGAGACCGTCGGCGAATGTTTAAAAGATGAAACCGTAAGTGCCTTTTTAAAGAAATGCATCTTTGATGAAATTGTGCCTACATTGGGAAATACAGAAACCGATGTTAATTTTGGTAAGGCTGTGCTAGAACGTTTCTCGAATCCATTTATCAAACATATGTTGTTGTCCATTGCATTAAACTCAGTAAGTAAATTTCAGGTTCGTGTGTTGCCAACAATACTCGAATACAAAGAACAAAATGGCAGTTATCCAGAAGCGTTAACGATGTCTATGGCTGCGTTAATCGCATTTTATCGTACCGATAAGGCAAATGATAGCGAAGAAATAGTAAACTTTATGAAACAAGCGTCGGTAGAAGAAATTTTAAAGAGAGAAGATTACTGGCATGCAGATTTAACGGAAATGATTCCTTCTGTCCAGAAGTACTATGATCTCATTGAACAAGGCGGTATGAAAGCTGCTTATGAAGCAGTTTTATAAGATTGAGAAATAAGGAGTAAGCCTGTGAAAAATTATATTAAAATTCATACAAATGATACGGTATGTGTAGCACTCGCTCCCATTTCGGCAGGTACGGTCGTTTCCGTTGGGAACGAAGAAGTAACGGCACGTGAAGACATTCCCCAGGGACATAAAATGGCTTTAAAGACATTGAAAAAAGGGGAGGAAATTATAAAATACGGGTTCCGCATTGGTTATGCTACGGAGGATATCGAAGCTGGTAGCTGGGTTCATACGCAAAACTTGAAGACCGCTTTAGGAGATTTGTTAGAATATCAATATCATCCAGTAAATAAGGATATCACGCCTACAGAACATGCTTATTTTAATGGATATCGTAGAGCGAATGGCAAAGTCGGGGTAAGAAATGAACTTTGGATTATTCCTACGGTAGGCTGTGTCAACTCCATCGCTACTGCGTTGGAACGACAGGCCAAACAGCTGGTGGTTGGATCCATTGATGATGTAGCTGCATTTCCTCATCCATATGGATGTTCCCAAATGGGGGATGACCAGGAAAATACGAGAAAAGTTTTAGCTGATATGATCAACCATCCAAATGCTGGTGGCGTTTTGGTTTTGGGTCTAGGTTGTGAAAATAGCAATATTGCTATTTTAAAAGAATATTTAGGCGAGTATGATGAAAAACGTGTAAAATTCCTTCAATGCCAATACGTGGAAGACGAAATTGAAGTGGGAA
>JBKTKK010000417.1:0-1535 GCA_047242405.1 Lachnospiraceae bacterium
CAGATAACCTATTCGTAAAAGACTTATCAAAACCCATTGGCTGGCCCGTACTAGTTATGGTTGACTTGAGAAATGAGAGGGATGTTAACGAAAAAATTTATCAAATCGTAGCGGCTATTTCCTGTACCCTATCGCAGTTGCCGTGCCGCCACATGCTTACATGGTATGATGAAAAGAGTATGGAGGCTTATCAAGGATTTGTCCGGGGAGAGGAAGATGTGGTAGAGGAAATAAAAGAGCTACTTCAAAATTCCTATGCTACAAGGTGGATTTTAGAAATGTTTGAAAAAGAATTTGTCCAGGCCGCTTTTTCGCATCTAATTTATATTACAAGTCAGAAAACAATAGATGAAATTGCTAAGATTGGGGAAAGTCCATTATCAAAGCATAAAACGATTTTTTACTTAAACCAGAATGGATCGTCAAACAATGAATTGAAATCTGTTCTTAATACTTATAATATGACCCTCCTTGACTTAGATGAAAAGACGTTGGAAGAGGATTTGCTAGCTACCTATTTATACATATAGAAAATTATAGCAATAATTTTCATATGAGGAGGAAATGATGAAGAATAATACAAAACTAGTCATACTTCGTGCTATATATTTATTAATCGGCTCTTTTGGAATGGCTTTTAGTTTTATTGGAGCCTTTCATATATCGATCTTTGTGCCGGTTTTCATCTTATGGTTGGTATTCTATACGGTACTGTATACGTATATTTTCTCCAGAGTACCTCGCGCGAAATTTTGGCTTCCGATCTGTACTACTATATATATATTGCTTTCTTATTTTAATCGGGATTCAATCATACTTGGATTAAAGGATATTTTAAATGGAATTATTGAACAGTTAAATAAGTACTTTAATGCACAAGTATACTTATATGATACGGCCTTTGTTTCTGGGAAAGATCGATTGCTTTGCATGCTTGTAGTTATGTATTTTGTTTCTGGTTTACTTGCGATTGCAATTTTTCGCTTTAGGAGTGTATTATTTTGCGCTTTTCTTTATATGCCGGGGGTTTTGCTGGCATTGCTATTAGGTGTCATCCCTCCAGCAGTTTCGCTATTTTTTCTTGCTTTTTCCCTTTTGGGAGTATCCATATTGGGAGAAAAGAAATGGAAAAATAAAAAAAATAAAAAAGTTGAAGCGGTTCCCCAGACTTTAAAAGAAAACATCGACTATAAGCTACATATGACATATTTTATGTGGATAATTACTGTAATTGTCACATGCATAGCCTGGTTTGGCTTTTTCCCAAAAGTCTATTCAATTTTTAATAACGAAAGGCAGCTGGCCGCTACAATTCAAAATGCATTTTTAACAGGAAATGTTGAAGAATTTTTTGAAGAATTTCGCAACTTGAAATTATTTGATGGTCCTGTCATTGCCAATAGTGGAATGAGCGGGGGGGTGTTGGGAAACGCATCAGCAATTAAAGATACAAATCGGAAAGATTTAAGTGTGAATTTTTCCCAATCTATGAAAGGGAGAATTTATTTAAAGGGGTATGTTGGAAGTATTTACAC
>JBKTKK010000418.1:0-1521 GCA_047242405.1 Lachnospiraceae bacterium
GAAATTGAAGCAGCGGGTGATGTGAGTGCAAGACTTGCATTCAAAGAAGAATTTAAGGCAGCACCATTCTCACTTGTTTGGGATTACTATTGCGCACAGAAAAATGCTGGTGTAGGTCTAGAATGGTTAGATGAGGTAAAGAAATACGAATCTGAAGTTTTAGCAAAACGAAACTAAGTGAAATAGATTGTATAAAAATAGATGGCAGCCACCTTGACGGTATGTGGGGGGGATGTCATCTATTTTATATATTTTATCAATTATTAGTAGAATTTTTTTTGGATATTTTATATAATAAAAACGATAGGGAAGAGCGGGAAAACGAATATTTGGTAAAGTATGTTAGTTGACAGGGAGAAAAGTAAATTATATACTGTTAACAATTGCGTTTTAAAATGCAGTGTCTTTGTCAAAAAAATATCAAAGAATTGCGATTTATTGCAAACTAAAAAGAAGGAGAGAAAAATGTTGGCTACATTTAAAGGCGGAATTCATCCGTATGATGGAAAAGATTTGTCAAAAGATAAGTCTATCACCGTACTAAAGCCTAAGGGAGAGATGGTATTTCCGGTACAGCAACATATAGGAAATCCTGCAAAGCCTTGTGTGGCAAAGGGCGATCATGTACTTGTGGGTCAGGTGATAGCGGTAGCAGATGGACTTATTTCTGCTAATATTATAAGTTCTGTATCTGGAACAGTAAAGGCAGTAGAAAAAAGATTAACGGTAACAGGCGAGATGACTATGTCAGTTGTGGTAGATAGTGATGATGAGTTTACTACAGTTGAAGGATTCGGTGTTAGTAGGGATTATACAAAGCTTTCCAAAAATGAAATTCGAACGATAATAAAAGACGCTGGTATCGTAGGTATGGGAGGAGCTGGCTTTCCAACCCATGTAAAATTAACCCCAAAAGATGATAGTAAAATTGACTATGTAATCATTAATGGAGCAGAATGTGAACCATATTTGACAAGCGATTATCGAATTATGGTGGAAGAACCAGAAAAAATTATCGCAGGCTTAAAAATTCAATTGAAACTTTTTGAGAATGCAAAAGGAATTATTGCCATTGAAGACAATAAACCAGAAGCAATCAATAAGATAAAGGAACTCGTAAAAGAAGAAGCCAATATTGAAGTTTTTGTTTTAAAGACAAAATATCCACAGGGTGGAGAACGCGTTGTTATATCAGCAGTAACAGGCAGAAAAATAAATTCTAAAATGTTACCTGCCGATGTCGGTTGTATTGTTACGAATGTAGATACCGCTGTTGCAATCTATATGGCAGTATGTAAATCTACACCATTAATTAGACGTGTTGTCACAATATCAGGAGATGCGGTTACAGAACCAAATAATTTCAGTGTACCATGTGGTATTTCCTTTGAAGAATTGCTAGAAGCTGCAAAAGGTTGTGCAAATCAACCGGAAAAAATAATTTCGGGCGGACCTATGATGGGGAAAGCATTGTTTTCTCTTCAAGTTCCAGTTATGAAGACAACTTCAGCCTTATTATGT
>JBKTKK010000419.1:0-1507 GCA_047242405.1 Lachnospiraceae bacterium
GGTATAGGTCCCTGTAGACGTCATCATAATCTTGTGGAAATTCTTTGCCTTTTCTTCCGGGGTTTTAGCAAACATAACCTCCCTTGGTAAATTTCCATAAAATTGTGTTGAAAGTAAACTAGATCCATCTATTAATAATAAAAATTTATTCTCCATTGTAATTTTACCACGAAAATAACGTGGTACCTTTCCTTCTTTTTCTTATAATTTATCAACCAACGAATTTGTGATCCGCTACGCTACTTGCCCATAGCTTGACAAGTCGTCTCTGCTTAACTTCCTTTGCTCGATTAAAAAAGCCAAATCCGCAATTGAATTAAGGTTGTGATACACAACCCTATGACAGCTAAGGTCGTTAGCGAATATTTCAAAACATGATAAAGAAACTGATTTCTTAAATAAGTAGAGGCATCACTTAAATGTTTGGCTAATGCTCCCCTTAAATCATAATTAACAAAATCTTCTTTCTCTAACCCTTCGATTCCCCTATATACCATATAGTAAGTTTCCAGTTCTTCATAACAATCTGGACAGTTTTTAATATGATTTAAAAACAGTTCTAATTTTGAATCTGAAATGCGATATTTAATAAACGGTACAATAAGGCTTTCCACTTCTTTACAATTCATAGTTTTCCTCTGTTACAATTTATTTCATTTATAGTTCTGTCAATACATAGGCAAAAAACTGTGACATATCCCTTTTCTCTTTAAACTTTGCCAAATACATTTGATTTCCCATGGCTGGGGCTAATACATCTGGCATACGATCACTTAGCATAATCTCTGCTCGATATTTGGATAATACTTCCGTATGACTGTAGACATAATCTTTACTATCCCTTCTTCCAACATAAGCGCAAAAATAACGCTCGTTACCCGCTTGCTTTTTTGTTTGATCAAAGGCAACCATGTCCGCCCATATCTCATATACATCTGTGCTATTTGCATAGTTTAACATATCTGGCGTGAGCCCACCAGGTGGACGCATATTTACTTCCAAACCGACAATCTCTCCCTTTTTTCCAACGCCCTTCTGATTTTTCTTTCGTCTAAAAAATTCCAAATGAATAAATCGGCTTCTAACGTGAAAAGACTTTACGCACCGACGTCCTGCTTCCTTTATATCCTCTGACAAATTTTTTACGATATAGTAATATGCACTATCTCCCTTATTCACAATATCCAAAATTGATCGCGGGGTAATATTACCCGACTCAAAAAGAGGCTCTCCCCTGCTGTTAATAATTGCATCATACGAACAGATTTCCCCATCGATGTACTCTTCCATAATAAGGGGGTAGGTTGGACACTCATCAAAATACTCGATTATGTCGGTACGATTTCTCAACTTAAACGTATTGACAGCGCCTACACCCATATTTGGCTTTACAACAACAGGAAAACCGACTGACTCTGCAAAGGCTATTGCAGTTTTGACATTATGGGGGACAACATACCGTGCCGTAGGAATGTTTGCCTTTCTATAATACTCTTTCATATAGGAC
>JBKTKK010000420.1:0-1458 GCA_047242405.1 Lachnospiraceae bacterium
GTATTTGAACCTTCTGATTTAGACCGTATTCCTACCTCGGACGAGATGGACGCAGCAAGAAATGTCATTGAAAGTCGATTGGATGCGAAAAACATACTGGATCGAGAAGTTACCGTAGATAAGGAAGCAGGACACATAATTGTTCGTTTTCCTTGGAAGTCGGATGAAAAAAATTTTAACCCTGAGCAGTCTATTGCAGAATTGGGAGAAACCGCAAAATTAACGTTTCGAGATCCCGATGGCAATGTGCTTATTGAGGGAAAAGATGTTAAAAACAGTAGCCCAGTAAAGAATACCCAGACGGGAGGGTATGAGGTTAGTTTAACGTTTAATTCAGAAGGAGCAGAGCTCTTTGAGCAGGCTACAGGGAATTTGATTGGCAAACAGATGGGAATCTATATGGATGATACATTAATCTCGAATCCTCAAGTACAGAGTAAAATAAGCGGAGGCCAAGCAGTAATTAATGGATTGTCTGGATATGATGAAGCAAAAGAACTGGCAGATAAGATTAATGCTGGAGCCTTGCCATTTTCTATGATAACGACAAACCATAGTACGATTAGTCCAACTTTAGGCAGCGGGGCGTTAAAAGTCATGGTAATGGCTGGTCTGCTCGCATTTGCAGTCGTTTGCATTTTTATGATTTCCGTCTATAAATTATCTGGCTTTATCAGCTGTATTGCACTAGTTATGCAGATGGCACTCCAGTTATTGGCACTTTCCATTCCTCAATTCACATTAACCCTTCCTGGAATTGCCGGTATTATTTTATCCTTAGGTATGGCGGTGGATGCTAACGTGATAATTTCTGAAAGGATTGGTGAAGAAATGAAAAGAGGCAGCTCCATTCGTCAATCAATTAAGAGTGGATATGCCAATGCATTTGCATCAGTACTAGATGGGAATGTAACAAGTGCCATAGTTGCGGTCATCTTAATGATATTTGGTTCTGGAACTATGTTAAGCTTCGGATATACCTTATTGTGCGGGATTGTTTTAAACTTCGTAGCCGGAATTTTTACGTCTCGAAAACTGTTGGATTCAATCACGCTTTTTCAAACGTTCCATGATAAAAAGTGGTTTCGTATTCGAAAAGATAGACCAACCATCCATTTTTACGAGAAGAGGTGGAGGGCTTATGCAATTTCCATTGTATTAATTTGTTCGGGAATCATTGTATGTTTTGTTAATGGTGTAAAATTGGATACACAGTTTATCGGCGGCGCTATTCTGAAATATTCCTTTGATGGGGATTTGGATTTAAATGAAGTAAGTGAAACGGCAAGTAGCGTATTAAATCGTCCCAATAGCATTCAAGTAACGACCGATCCTGCTACAAATGCGAAAAAAATAGTGCTGACATTGGCTGGAAATGAAGGAATGTCACCGGATGACCAAAATAAATTAAATGAAGCCTTAGCGAGTCTAGATGAAGATGCGCACATTACTTTATCC
>JBKTKK010000421.1:0-1436 GCA_047242405.1 Lachnospiraceae bacterium
ATGTACAGTATGCTGTATTTAACCCAGCTGCAGGTTACTTAGTAAACTCCGAAACGTATTCAATGAATGGTGCTTCTTTAGACCAGATCATGGATGACGCTAGAATTCAGTACATCTGTGGACAGATTGATGAAAGTGGTTTACAGGCTGCAATTAAGAACTGGGAAGCACAAGGTGGTGCAAAAGTTAAAGAAGAAGTAAATGCATTATACAAGGCAGATGAAACAAAATAATAGAACTGAATCAAGGGCCGCAATAGCGGCATAATAAAATCCCCCCATCTATAGGATAAACGTGTATAGGTGGGGGTGTTTGGTGTAAAAAGGATTAATGACTTTTAAATATTTATCTACTACAAAGAAAAATACCAGCATCCTTTGTGATAGAAAAGCCATAAGTCGTTCTTTTCTTTACAAAGGAACGAAATTCTTTGTAGTGGTCTAAAATGTATTGATTTTGGTTGCCATGGCAGGAGAGAATATAGGAAATGAGTGGCTCTGGATCTGGAACGAGCAAGGAGTCTTCATATTGAATCCATTGAATTTGTGAGAAATACGGGGCTAAAATATCCCTTCCATTTTCACGTCCGAATCGTTCATATAGATCTTCTGCTGCCAGGATAATCCGCTCATCGAAGTTTTGTACGAGCTGGCTAACTTCTTTCATGTGATTATTTCCATAGGTACTACATAAGAAGTTCCCTCCTTTTTTCAAAACCCGCCTCACTTCTTTGCAAACCTGCGGGATATTCTTACAGTAGAATAATACATGATTGGCAATGACGAGGTCAAAGCTATGATCTTCGTAAGGGAGTTTATGACAATCCAAGGTTTCAAAAGAAAAACGGCCATCATTGCTACCAATGGCACGGCGGGTATCACGCAACATTCCTTTTGACAGGTCTGAAAGTATTATTGTTACCGAATCGGGGATGTGGGAGCGATTGCTTGTCCAGAGGGTGCCGTTTCCACAACCGATTTCCAATATTTTCATACCTGATGCAATATGACATTGTTCGTAAATCCAAGGAAACCAACCTTGGGGATTTTGTGAATATAGGCTGTGAAGATTAATTCGAGCGGAAATATTTGAGGCATTCTGGTATTGATTCTTCAAACTCTTTTCCATGCCTGTTAAGTGAATTAAGTTTAACATCTGGCTCCAGTCAATGGAGTGTTTTGCTTGGATGACTTTTGTCGTATCCTGTATCGCCTGTTCTACCAGTTGCATTTGTTCGATCCGGTCTTGCACAAGTTTTAGCTGAATATTTAGGGAATTTAGCATAAAGTGGTAATCCGAATCATCAATGGTCATTTCTCGAATGTCGTCCAGAGAGAAACCTAAGTATTTGAGCAAGAGAATTTGCTGAAGTCTAGCAAAGTCCTCATCGGTATAAAAACGAGCGCCAGATTCATTGACGAAAGACGGTTTCAATA
>JBKTKK010000422.1:0-1426 GCA_047242405.1 Lachnospiraceae bacterium
GAGATATAAGGTCCCTCCATATTAATACCTACCAATTCAGCTCCAGTACTGCCTTTGTAGTCGCCTGCCGTTTTAAAAATGGTTGATAAGGTTTCTTCATCTAAGGTCATTGTCGCTGGACAGATTGATGTAACACCTTGTGAAAGTTCATATTCTGCAATGGCTTGAATTGCTTCTAAAGTCCCATTGCAAAAATCTTTGCCGACGCATCCATGGAAGTGCACATCAATAAGGCCAGGTATTGCATAACATCCTTCTCCATCAAAAACGATAAAATCCTCACTTTCCTTACAAATGCGATCGTTGTTTATACAAATATCCTTCTCTTCAAAGGAGCCACTTTCTGTAAAAACCTTAACATTTTGAATTTTCATCTTATTTTCCTTTCTAACTCAATTACACATAGTTTTAAACAAGGGAATAAAAGTCATCGTTCCAACAACGAGAGGGCTTCTTCATCTGCAACTAATGTAACATCGTTATGCATTTGGAGAATGGAAGCTGGTACCTGTGGCGTTACTGGTCCAAAAAAGGCTTGTTTTACAATCTCTGCTTTTCCGATTCCATTGACAACAACTAATATTTTCTTTGCCTGCATAATCGTTTTAATCCCCATAGTATAGGCCTGTTTTGGAACTTCTTCCATCGTGTTAAAAAATCGGGCATTTGCTTTTATCGTTGTTTCCGCTAAATCTACGCAATGGGTCTCTTTTTCAAAATCCTCACCTGGTTCATTAAATCCGATATGTCCATTATGTCCTAAGCCAAGCAGTTGTAGGTCTATGCCACCGACACTATGTATCACTTCATTATATCGCGCACACTCTTTTTTACTATCCTCTTCCATACCGTTTGGAAGAAAGGTTCTATTTAAATTTATATTAATATGGTGGAAGAAATTCGTATTCATAAAGTAACGGTAACTTTGATCATTATCCCCATTTAATCCTTTATATTCATCTAAATTTACCGTTGTAACCTCCGAAAAGTCTAAATCGCCTTTCTTGTACCACTCAATTAATTGCTTGTACGTACCAATTGGAGTCGATCCCGTCGCGAGTCCAAGGACGCAGTTCGGTTTCATGATTACCTGAGCGGAAATAATATTAGCAGCCTTTCTGCTCATATCTTTATAATCTTTTGCCTTATAAATCTTGATTCCCATTTATGTTCCCTCCTACAATACTTTTAACCATATTTTAGCATATTTATCTTTGAAAGGCTATTGCAGAAAAGACTTATCTTTTGTCTTATTGCCCTATCATTTTATCCTTTCGGAGAGATATATGGAAACCTCCGCCCCTATATTTTTTGAATTATTCAAAAAAACAAAACAAATTAGAATATTTTAAATTTATCTATTGACAAAAGGTTAAATTTGGATTATACTTCTAAATGTCTTAAAGATAATTGATTCGTCATCGAG
>JBKTKK010000423.1:0-1424 GCA_047242405.1 Lachnospiraceae bacterium
GTCAAGAACTTATAAGAGATATGAATACACATTTAATTTTAGAAACGATTCTTAATAAAGGCCCCCTTTCCCGTGCAGAATTATCGAAATTATTAGGCCTAACGAAAGCAACGGTATCTGCAATCGTACAAACCCTTCTGGATAGTTTTCTCGTAGTAGAAATAGGGAGCGCCGATACCTCAAAGGGGCGTAAACCAATTATGCTTACCTTTAACCAAGCCTGCGGAAATATTATTGCCGTTGATATAAGTATTGATCATATTGTTATTCTTTTATCCGATTTAAAGGGGGAAAATTGTCAACTTATTGAAGTACCAAACACCTACTCAAGAGAGAATTTGATACCTAATCTAATCAAGCAAATCGATCTTGTGCAAAAAAAAGTGCCACCATCGGTTCCTTATGGTGTCGTTGGTATATGTATCGGAATACACGGTATTGTACATGAAAATGAAATTATTTTTACGCCCTACTGCGACTTCGCTGGTTTGCCCATTCAAGAAGAACTATCGAATGCGTTTCACATCCCCGTATTTTTGGATAACGAGGCAAACCTATCCGCACTAGGAGAGAAATCCTTTCGTAAAGACTGTTCAAACCTTATCAATATTAGCGTTCATGCAGGAATTGGTGTAGGTTTAATCTTAGAAAATGAACTTTATACCGGTTTCAAAGGATTTGCTGGAGAATTCGGCCACACAATTATTGTACCGAATGGACGTAATTGTCCCTGTGGTAATCATGGATGTCTGGAACAATATACTTCCGAGCGCAGTATACTCGAGCAATATAGTATACGAAAAAATATAGCCATACCAGATTTTGCTGCATTTCTTCGTGCATGGCTTGCAAAAGATCAAATTGCTGTTGAAGTACTAGATGAATTTATCCTTTTTATGGGATATGCCATTAACAACATCGTAAATCTCCTTAATCCACAGCTGATTATTATTAATAGTTCTTTAATTTCAAACATACCAGAACTATTACCAAGAATCCGAAATACACTAAAATCTCCAAGACCTTATGCCTGCGAAATTGCCGCATCCCGCTTACAGGACACTGCAATCTTATTAGGAGGGGTTTGTGTTTGCGCAAAGGAATTTCTTGGAATAACCCAATTCGTACTTAACAGCAAGGGGGATATCGTCAACACAACCAATGAGTAGAAAATGTCCCCTCACGTTCGCGAGGGGACATTTTTAGCTTTCTAATTGATTCAATGCAAGTTTTAAGCACCCCATAATCCCTTGGTTATCATTCAAACTTGGTAGCAAAATATAATTTTCAATCTCATCCAATTCCTTCGTTTTGAGGTAACCATTTAGCAAAGATCTTACATTCTCATGGACAAGAGGCAATACCTGTTTCTGATGCATGACCCCTCCCCCCAGAATAATTTTATGTGGAGAGAGTGTTAATAT
>JBKTKK010000424.1:0-1424 GCA_047242405.1 Lachnospiraceae bacterium
CATTATTAACAATTTCCATATCAGTTACTTTCATATTCCTTAGTTTAAGAAATTCGATAAAGAAACTAACATCCGATAGATTTTCAAACTCTATATAGACGTTCATAACTTTTGAAACAGCCATAACCCGCTCTTCCATCTTATGTAAAACCGTCATGGTAAGGATGATCAAAATTTCCCCGATGATAGCCCCTCCATAAAACCCAATACCTATGGCAAGACCAATACAAGCAGCTGCCCATAAACCAGCAGCTGTCGTTAAGCCCTTGACTTGGTTTCTCCCAGTGACAATTATTGTTCCAGCCCCTAAAAAACCAATGCCACTAATAACTTGGGCCCCCATTCTCCCTAAATCGCTCGTGCCATAATTATCGGATATGAATTTATTTGTCATCATTACTAAGGAAGAACCTAGGCATACAAGCATGTAGGTTCGAAAGCCTGCTGGTCTTTTTTTCCATCCTCTTTCTAACCCTAATATGCCACCAAAAATGAGTGCCATAAACAACTGTATAAAGGTTTCAATCAAATTCATTTCTTTTATAAATTCATAAACGAATTCCAATATTTTCAGCTCCATTATTTTCTTTTTCAAATTGAAATAGCCTAATACGATTTAATTGTCTGTTAAGCCTATTTGGAATTAAGGTTAATAATTCAAGCCCATTTATACCGGCCCGTTCCATACAAGCACCATATAAATCTGGATAAATCCCCTTTCTCATCAACGTAGATCCATATATGTTCCAATTCATATAAATGCCGTATGTCATAATCATAATAAAAAGCATATTCGACGACAAATGCTGCTTTGTATAAAGATAAATCAATCCATCTTGGAAATGAAAGACTACGTTTATTTTCCCAAAATCCCGTATAACCGACTGCAACTACCGGAAAAGGCTCTACCTTATCAAACATGATCCTTGGTTTATATTTAAGAACTATTTCTTTTATGTCCAAGGGTCTGCTTTTCATCATTTTTCATTCCAATCTTAAATTATTTACCACTCATAAAAATCGGATTTGATATCGCTGCATTCGTACAATCATCATAGGCAATAACAATGACATAATCACCAGGCAGTACTTCAAAATCCATCGCTTTTAACTCCTTCATCGTTCGACTATGACTATAATCAAAATACCCTTTGTTTCTCTTTTCATAAGGGGATAACGAATAAACCGTCTGCTTTTTCCCTCGTTTGATTAATTGGATTTCTTTCAACCTTCGATTCGTAAGTAAATAGATGGATAATTCATCGCCCCCCTCCGTGGTCTCGCCAGGTATAGCTCCATTTATTGTTGGAACTAAAATAGGGCCATTACTTAATACGCTATTTCCTCTTCGAATCCCCTCCACAATTCCATTCACCGTGTACTCCGCCTTCACAAAAGTACGGACACACCCACTTCCCAAAGAT
>JBKTKK010000425.1:0-1412 GCA_047242405.1 Lachnospiraceae bacterium
ACAGGACGTTAAATATAACTCCCACATACGTACAAACTCACTGCCCAACAAGTTTTTTTAGTTTGATCTGATTCCTGCTAAAATTCCCAATATGGTTTTAATTTTACTGTAAACTGAACTTCTCCATCCCCAATTATTTGCCGCTTTCCCTCACTTTCCAGTGCGAATGTAACTGGAACTATTTTCTTTAAATAATCAGCAAAAAATTCATTCATATGATCACCTTTCTAAAGTCAAGAATATTTTATTTCATATTATAGCCATTTATTGTTACACTCATTCCAATCCCCCTCCCCCCTATAAATAAAAAACGAATGAAAAGCCATTGCTTTCCATTCGTTTTTTATTTTCAAGTTGTTTTTTAAAACCCTTTGAATCCCTCTTTTATTCTTGTACCGGTTTTTTTAAAATAGCCAAAATTAACGCCCCTACTACTGCTCCTACCAATATAGCAACAATATATAAGATTGGATTTGTAATGGTTGGTATTACAAATATTCCGCCGTGAGGGGCACGTAATCCGCATGCAAATGCCATGGAGAGCCCTCCTGCTATCCCAGATCCAATCACACAAGATGGAATGACTCGTATAGGGTCTTGAGCTGCGAATGGGATTGCTCCTTCTGATATAAACGAAAGGCCCATAATATAATTTACCAAAGCAGACTGCCGATCTTTCGAAGTAAAACGATTTTTAAAAAAGGTAGCGCAGATGGCGATGACTAACGGTGACCATACCACCTGCCATTACTGCTGCCATAATTTCAAACTCGCCAGAAGCTAATCCTGCCGTTCCAAAAACGTATGCCGCCTTATTAAATGGGCCTCCCATATCAATGGACATCATTCCACCTAATATTATACCAAGTAATATTTTACTTGTATTTCCCATAGAACTTAATGCCTGATTTAATCCCGTATTAACTGCACCAATAATGGGATTCAAGGCAACAATAATAAGTCCGATGAGAAAGATCCCAACAACTGGATAGATTAAAACTGGTTTGATGCCTTCTAAACTTCTTGGTAAATAATCACAGAGGCTACGCAATCCTAAGATTAAATATCCGCCTAAAAAGCCGGCAATTAAGGCGCCTAAGAACCCTGCTGAAACACCTCCACCTGGGTTTCCAAAGGTAATACCCGCGTTCGCCAAAGCGCCACCGACAAATCCGATTGCTAATCCAGGGCGATCTGCAATACTCATAGCGATAAAACCAGCTAAAATTGGCAACATAAATCCAAAAGCTGTGTCTCCTACCGTCTTAAAGAAAGCAGCTACCGGAGTATTCATACCAAAATTATCTGGATTTATTGTATAATCGTCAAGCAAGAAGGCAATTGCAATTAAAATTCCACCACCAATAACAAAGGGAAGCATGTGCGAAACACCGTTCATAAGGTGTTTATAG
>JBKTKK010000426.1:0-1392 GCA_047242405.1 Lachnospiraceae bacterium
TAATCGATACCTCCATTGTTTTTCAAACTTTCAAAGCTAATAGCTATTATTTACCATTAATTATTTCTACTAATACTTAAATTTTAAGGCTATAAAGTCTTTATGAAATTTGGATTCTTCATAAATGGTCTTGCAAACCCAAATAAATCAACTTTGCTATTTTCATAAATAGGTGTTAAATCTGACAATTCCCGGAGCCCTCCTGTTAAAATAATAGGTGTGTCTACCGATTTTGATAATTGCATTGCCGCCTCTTTGTAATATGCACGTTCTGTTAATTTATGCCTATGCCAATGTTCGCCACTTACCTCAATGGCATCGATCCCAGCGTTCGACAATATCATTGCCATTTCTAGAAATTCTTCTACCGTTAAACCATTTGGTTGTTCATCCGAAGTATTCATTTTAATCCAAACTGGATAGTCCTCACCAACCGCTGTGCGTATAGCCTGATAAACCTCTTCCACAATACGAATACGGTTTTGTATGGGGCCACCATATTTATCCGTGCGATGATTAAAAAGGGGAGAGAGAAACTGGGCCAATAAATACCCATGGGCACAATGGATTTGGACGCCGTCAAACCCCGATGCTTTAACACGGAGAGCAGCATTAGCAAAATGCCGAATCACATTTTGAATGTCCTTTTCTGTCATTTCTTGAGAAGTCAATCCAGAAGCTGGGTGTTTCATACTTGATGGTCCAAGAATTCTAGCACGTTCTGGATATCCCTGGCTCAAGGACGAGCCATGGACAATTTGCATAACAATTTTTGCCCCATAGTCATGTACCTCACTCGTTAACTTTTGATATGATGTATAGATACTATCAAAAAGCAGCGTTTAATTCAAATGACAAAAGCACCTTATGATGAAGTAAATATCCGTCCCTTCGCCTATGCTCTTTCTTTAAAATTGATGGAAAATGGAAGATGCATATCCTATTTTGGCTGTGGAAAACGGAGACGATGCGTTACAGTGAAATAAAACGAGCACTTGGTAACGTCACCCATAAAATGCTTTCTGATAAACTAAAAGAGTTAGAGCGGGATGGCTTGATCATCCGCCATGAATATCCTCAGGTTCCTCCTAAGGTAGAATATTGCCTATCTGATAAGGGACAATCGTTAATGCCTATTCTCCACGAAATCTGTAAATGGGGATATAACCAAATCGGAGATGAAACGTCAATACTTTAACAAAAATGTAACACAAATTTCACATTTACGCAAGGCAGGTCATAATCTTATTATGCTACAATTTATAATTCTTTAAGTTCTTCTACTGAAAATTCTGTTTCTGGAAAAATTGTTGCAAGAACTTCATATGTATCCTCTGTAAGTTTAAATCGAACAAAGCGTATGGTTAATTCATAATCAGGACTCTTATTTTC
>JBKTKK010000427.1:0-1384 GCA_047242405.1 Lachnospiraceae bacterium
GCCTAGCACAACGTTATGGGATTATGACAATTCCTACTTTACTCGTATTTAAGAACGGTGAGCTTACAGCGAAAAGTGTTGGTGTAATTAGCCGTGATGAAATCGTAAAATTAATTGGATAAAAATTTATAATATTTAACTATTAAATCGAGTGATTTATGGTATAATAACTTATGTGGATAAAAGGAAGGAGATTAAAGTATGAAAAAATATGTATGCGATGTATGCGGGTATATTTATGATCCCGAAGTAGGCGATCCAGATAACGGGATTGAACCAGGAACCGCTTTTGAAGACATTCCAGATGAGTGGGTATGTCCACTGTGTCAAGTAGGTAAAGATGAATTTTCCGAAGTTTAGTTAATAAAACATACAAAAAGTGAGGGTTTTGTTTTTGCAGAAACCCTCACTTTTTTCTATTATGCGATAAGTTGTGTTGCCTTTGTTAATGCTTCTTCAATATTCGCACAGAAATAATCGCTTCCCGCTTTCTTCATAAATCCAGACTTTTCTAAAACAGTCAATGGTTGATGATTTACATGGGAAAATATTAGTTTAATCTTATGGGATTCGCATATATGATATAGCTTTTCTAAACTATTTAATGCAGTAATATCCATAGCAGGTACACTTCGCATGCGCAATATAAGTACTTTCTTTTTTGTGTCAAAGATTAAATTTGAGATTTTGTCTGCCGCGCCAAAGAACATTGGACCAGTTATTTCAAATACCATTACTTCTTCTGGGACTGGTATAAGACGGCTCTCTTCACTTCCTTCTTCGTAACTGTCTAAATATTCCCATTCCCGTACCTCCGATACATCTGCCATACGTTTTAAGAATAAAAAGGCAGCTATAATAAGCCCGATACCGATGGCCATCACTAGGTCAAAGACTACGGTTAAAGAAAAGGTAAGAAGCAACACGGCAATATCGCTTTTGGGCGAAGTCTTTACTATATTTACAAAAGTTCTCCATCCGCTCATGTTATATGCCACCATAAATAAAATTGCGGCGATGGTGGGCATAGGGATTAAAGCAGCATAGGGCATTAGGAAAACTAGAATGAGTAAAAGTACAACTGCATGTACCATTCCTGAAACGGGGGATCTTCCTCCATTTTTAATGTTTGCCGCAGTTCGAGCAATTGCACCAGTTGCTGGTATTCCTCCAAATAAGGCAGAACAAGTATTTCCAAGTCCTTGGGCAATTAACTCCACGTTTGAATTATGTTTTGATTTTGTCATACCGTCGGCGACTACGGCGGACAATAAGGATTCAATAGCAGCTAAAATGGCTATTGTAAAGGCATCAGGAAATACACTCTTTACCAATGAAAAGGATAATTCCGGCATTTGAAATTTTGGAAGGGCAGAACTAATTG
>JBKTKK010000428.1:0-1343 GCA_047242405.1 Lachnospiraceae bacterium
ATGCTAAAGAGTAAAAATATAATTTTTTGACTTGATTCCATATTATTCATATATGAAATATAGATGATAAAGAGAGGTAACAAGAAATGCTAAATCAATTTTCGAGAACACAGCTATTGCTTGGTGAAGAGGCAATGGAAGTTTTAAAACAATCCAGAGTTGCAGTTTTTGGCGTTGGTGGTGTGGGTGGATATACCGTAGAAGCCTTGGCTAGAAGCGGAATTGGTGCATTTGACTTAATCGACGATGATAAAGTTTGCTTAACTAATTTAAATCGACAAATTATTGCTACGAGAAAAACGGTAGGAAAATATAAAGTAGATGTAATGAAAGAACGTATTTTGGAAATAAATCCAAATGCAGATGTGCAAGTGCATAAGTGTTTTTATTTACCAGAAACAGCAAAGGATTTTGATTTTACGAAATACTCTTATGTTGTAGATGCAATTGATACGGTAACAGCTAAAATAGATCTCGTTTTACGTGCCCAGGAAGCAGGGGTACCGATTATGAGTTCTATGGGAGCTGGGAACAAATTAGACCCTACTCAGTTTAAAGTAGCAGATATTTACAAAACAAGTATGTGCCCCCTTGCAAAGGTTATGCGTAGGGAATTAAAGAAACGTAATGTAAAACATTTAAAGGTCGTGTATTCTACGGAAAAGTCGAAACGACCAATAGAGGATATGTCAATCAGTTGTAGAGCACACTGTATTTGCCCACCAGGTGCAAAACATAAGTGTACAGAAAGACGTGATATTCCAGGTAGTGTATCCTTTGTTCCTTCTGTTGCAGGCTTAATTATTGCAGGAGAAATCGTAAAAGATTTGACAAATGTTCGATAAACTGTTTCAATAGTTAGGTAAGTAAAACGGACGAACTTAGAAAGGGAGTATATATTTATGAGGCTGGAAAATGGATCCGATATAACTTTGGATCAATTAAAGCTATTTCAGGAAGTCGAGTATCAGATAATTGATATTCGTGATGAGATTGCTTATAAACATGGACATGTTCCAGGAGCAATTCATATGAATCTAGACAATTTGGATCAACAAATCGACGCATTGGATAAAGCAAAGAAAATAATTGTTTGTTGTAAAAGTGGTCTTTTAAGTAAAGATGTTGCAATAAAGTTGAGCGAGGAAGGATTCGAAGCTTATAACTTAAAGGGTGGATACCAGGAATGGTTGATTGAATCTTTTCAGGAAAATCCGCGTTTTGAAGAAATCGAAAAAAGTATAAGAAAGAAATTTCATAAAGAATTATTTAGCCGCTTTGCTAAGGCAATAAATACGTATGAATTAGTGAAGGAAGGCGATAAAATAGCTGTTTGCATCTCT
>JBKTKK010000429.1:0-1332 GCA_047242405.1 Lachnospiraceae bacterium
CTCAAGTTCTCATAAATAAGAGCATATTCTTCCCTTCTATGTTTTCTTTCAACCCTACTTTTATCCAGACAACTTAATCATGAATTTAATATATTTATTGCAATTTGAGGCTTCCCCATTTTTCGATAAACAATTGAACGATGGACGAACAAGATAACCTCTGTTTTTGTTAATACATCCATATCCAATTGCTCCACCTCTTTCGTAACCGTACGAGAAATTGTTTTCTTATTGTTTGTTAAAAACTCTTCTGCTGTAATTTTATTTTTTCTAAAATTCAGTGCGTTCTCAACTCCCTCGATGTATTGCAAATTCTCAATTATCGCTAAGTTTACATACTCTTTTATGTAGAGAAATAATTCTGACATCTTTTCTAAATCCCCTCTATTAGAAGCTTGCTCTAGTTCCCATTTTTTCTCAAGTATTTCAAAGTGATCGGATAGATACACATCACAAAAATAATGATTTTGCCTTATTTTATAGTAGTCTTTAAATTTTTCATACCGTCTCTTACTAAGGTGTTGCTTGCCCCTTTCAATACGCGAATATGTTTCAATGGCACATATACCATCACTTACTATTTCCTGGGAAATACCTGCGCTACTTCTATGGGCATATAATATCTCATGTACCAGAAATACCTCTCCAATGGATTCCAAATAAACATCCAAATTCCAGTTTTCACCATATTCTCTATAAAGATTTTTTAATGCATCCCTATATGGAACCATTCCTTCATATTTTTTAATGTCTACATTCGCAAGGTCTTTTAATATAAACTCCAATAATTGCAGCATCCCATGAATAATACCCGCGGCGCTTAAAAACTCGATGGCACTTTCTAACCTCATGATTCGCTGTAAACGATTTTCCTCTCCCAATAAAGAAAATTTCACATATAAAATTGTAACGTATGAGATTACCTTTGCTTTTTCTTGCTTATCCACGATTTTGTTTTCGATATATGAAAGTACTTTTTCTAATAGCCATATGCAGTCAGCCTGTAGTCCTGTACTATGGACAAAATCCATATAACATAAAATGATGTTAATTTCATAACTACTTAAGATTCGACTTGTCCATGTCCCCTCTAAAAAATCCGGTACCGATATCCTTATGGCCTTTAACAACAGCTCAATTCTTTTATATGTATTAATTTCTATATAACTTTTTACATAGTACAAAAATTGGTGTTGCAACTTTTTATTTATACTTTTGTGAATCCTTTTTCCTCCACAGAGCAACTCCTTTGCTCGTTCTGTCAAGCCTAATTTCAGCGCTTCTAGTATCTTCTCCTTCCATGTAAAATAAATGTATTCTGGATAAGTGATA
>JBKTKK010000430.1:0-1330 GCA_047242405.1 Lachnospiraceae bacterium
CATATATACCAATCTGGTACGTCATGGGCAATCATTTCTTCTTCCCACTCGGGTTTTAGCCCTTTACCTTTACGTACACTTTCCATTATTGTAAAAGAAAGTTCACTATCTAAGCCTTTGGATATTAAATAAGTCATAATATCATCTCGGGTACAAATACAGGTAGAAATGGTCGCCTTACCTTCTTGTAACAACGTTTGGGCATTTCCTAACCATACGTCTGTACCATGGGATAAACCAGCAATACGAACCAAATCCGAAAAGTGCTGCGGTTTTGTATCAATTAACATTTGCATGGCAAAGTCAGTTCCAAATTCGGGAATTCCAAGGGCACCAAGTTTACAACCGCCGATATCTTCCGGCCCAATTTTCAGTGCAGATGTATCTTTAAAAAGCGACATAACTTCCGGGCTATCAAGAGGAAATGTCGTAGGATCCTGTCCTGTTAAATCTTGCAGCATACGAATCATCGTTGGATCATCATGACCTAAAATATCTAACTTAAGTAAGTTATGGTCGATGGAGTGATAATCAAAATGCGTAGTAACCGTATCCGTGGTCATATCGTTCGCTGGCCTTTGGACTGGGGTAAAGGAATAAATTTCTTCTCCATGGGGTAAAACGATGATTCCACCAGGATGCTGTCCCGATGTTCTTCGTACGCCAGTACAACCTTCAACGATTCGATTTATCTCACATGCCCTCTTATGGATGCCTCGTTCCTCGTAATAATTTTTCACATAGCCGAAGGCTGTTTTATCAGCCAATGTACCAATCGTACCAGCACGGAATGTGTGCCCCTCCCCAAAGATTACTTCGGTATAAGCATGGGCTTTACTTTGGTACTCTCCAGAGAAGTTTAAGTCAATATCTGGTTCTTTATTTCCTTTAAAACCAAGGAAGGTTTCAAAAGGAATATCAAAGCCATCTTTAACTAATAATTCACCACAAACAGGACAATTCTTATCTGGCATATCACATCCAGCACCACCACCATATTTTTTTACGTCTTCTGACTCAAAATCACTGTAATGACATTTCTTGCAATAGTAATGGGGACTTAATGGATTTACTTCTGTTATGCCTGCCATTGTCGCAACGAAGGAAGATCCTACAGATCCACGGGAACCTACGAGATACCCATCTTCATTGGATTTCTTAACCAGGCGCTCGGCAATAATGTACATAACGGCAAAACCATTGGATATAATGGAATTTAATTCTCGCTCCAAACGATCTTTTACTATTTGGGGTAATTCTTCGCCGTACATCGACTGCGCTTTTTTATAACACATTTCTCGCAATTCTTTATCCGAATTTTCTATAACGG
>JBKTKK010000431.1:0-1323 GCA_047242405.1 Lachnospiraceae bacterium
GTGTATCCACCGTCTGTATAAACCATTCACCGGGTAAAATCTCATATTCCTTTCCGTTTTCCCAAAGACATACTTTACCATAACGAACAAACATTAGATTAAAGGTTGGAAATACACGTTTTACATGTACTTCATTCGGGATAAAATCTTTCCGACCACAGTATACAAAACTAGGCATTTGCTGGGATATATTTTCGATATACGAAGTTTTCATATGCACTCCATTCTTATTTCCAAATTAACAAATATTGATACCAATGAAACATGTACTTTTCTTAGTATAATACTTATAATTAGGAAAAACAATGGATTTTAATGGAGGGAAAAACAATGATACCATTTTCCGAAAAAACAAAAAATAGTATTCCAGTCGTAACGGCAGAGGAGATGGAACGCGTGTACAAGGAATTAAGGACTCCCTATAAATGGGGCCCAGTAATAAAACGTGAAAATTTCTTAAATGATTGTGCGACTATGTTTAAACAAGAAGGCCGTTGGTATATGATGTATACCGGGATAGAACCAAATGGAAAAAATATGGGGTATGATACGTATTTGGCAGTCAGCGAAGATTTGCTTCATTGGGAAGAAAAAGGGAAGGTATTAGAGCGGGGAGGAACAGGATTTGATAGTTGCCAAAGAGATGGCGGTTTTTCCCTCCTAGAAACAGATTGGAATGGCGATTTTTCGATTCATTGCTATAAGGGAAAGTATTATGCAACTTACATAGGAGGCGCATTGGCGGGATATGAAACACCGCCTCTTCAAATTGGTTTAGCTTGGTGTGAAGATCCTACAAAAGCACAGTTATGGGAAACAAAAAAGGAACCAATATTAGCGACTACCGATTCCGATGTTCGTTGGTTTGAAGATTTTACTCTTTATAAATCTTACATTATAGAAGATAAAGAAGAGTCCTTAGGTTATCCTTTTCTTATGTATTACAACTGTAAGGGGAATAAAATGCCAGAGCGTATTTGTATGGCAGTATCCAATGATATGGTCCACTGGGAAAGATATGGGGAAGATCCGGTTGTAGATAATGGCGATACTACTGGAAACTTCATTTCAGGAGATCCACAGGTGTTTAAGATGGGAGACTTGTGGGTTATGAATTATTTTATTGCTATGAACAAGGATGGAAAATGTACGGCATACGATACCTTTGCAGTGTCAAAAGATCTCGTACATTGGACTAAGTGGGAAGGAAGCCCGCTCATAGAGCCAAGTGAGGCGTGGGACAATTTGTTTGCCCACAAACCTTTCCTTGTGAAAGAAAAAGGGATTGTTTATCACTTTTATTGTGCATGTAACGATAAGGGA
>JBKTKK010000432.1:0-1314 GCA_047242405.1 Lachnospiraceae bacterium
GCACAAGTTTTAACTGAGGAACATACGGCAGCTACATTTTGTGGCTTTTGCGGTAGTCCAACTTTAGTAGAAGAACGTTTGACTGGAGAAAAAAGGCCGGCAATGTTAATTCCATTCAAAATAGATAAGGTGCAAGCAATCGAAAAGTTTCGAATGTGGACAAAAAAAGGTCCATTAACGCCAGCTGCATTTCATAGTGAGGCGGCAATGGAAAAGATAACAGGTATGTACGTCCCATTTTGGCTCTATGATTATTATGCGAATGTTCAATTAAATGTCCATGCCACGAGGGTACGTTCATCCCGTAGAGGGGATACGGAATACATCTATACCGATCATTTTAATGTAATGAGAGATGTGGAAGCTGAATATGAGAAAGTGCCAGAAGATGCCTCTGAAAAAATGCCGGATGATATTATGGAAATGCTAGAACCTTATAATTACAGTGATTTAGTTTCTTTCGAAATGCCATATTTATCAGGATTTTTGGCAGAAAAATATAATTTTACAAAAGATCAATTAAAAAACCAGGTTGAGAGACGGGTTCGCTCATTTGCTCGTGATTCTGCCTTAAATACGATACATGGTTATGCCACTACTAATGTTATAGGGGAACATACGAACTTAACATCGAAAGAGGTCACCTACGTCATGATGCCAGTGTGGATGTTAAATTATACATATAGAGGAAAGCGGTATATGCTTACTATGAATGGGCAGACTGGTAAGATGGTAGGAAAATTGCCAATTAGCCTTGGACGAACAGTTGCATGGTTTGGTGGAATATTTGTAACGGTATTTCTAATTTTATCGTTGATAGGAGGCATCTTATGAGCAAATATAGAAAGCAGATATATTATACACTAGCCATAATCCTTATGTTTGCAACTCTATTATGTGGATTTGACAGTAATAAGCAAAGGGTGTATGATAATGCAGAGTTATTGGATGCCTCGCAGGAGGAGTTACTACAGAAGCAGTTGGTGACCGTGGGAGAAACCATAAATGCCGATCTTGTAATTATTACAACGACAGGTATGGATGGAAAGACGGCGAAACAATATTTGGAAGATTTTCATGACCAAGAGGCCTTTGGTATAGGTCAGGGGCGAGAAGCGGTTTATTTGCTCATAGATATGCAAAATCGAAATTATTATGTGAGAGAATTCAACTTGGACGCATCTGGATACATGCTAACGGATGATGAAATTGATGAGATAATGGCTGGAGTAGAAGAGAAATTAAGGGTGGGTGATTACGAAGGAGCTTGTGGGTCTTTTGTGTCTCTCACCGATCATTATAGTAGTATTGATT
>JBKTKK010000433.1:0-1312 GCA_047242405.1 Lachnospiraceae bacterium
GTTGTTAGCATTGTGGGGGGAAAACAGGCTACACTAGTTGGAGTTGCCAATTAAGGATAGGTGAACGATGAAAAGAAATACGACTGGCCATGTCGCCAGATATGGAATGTTAAGTGCCTTAGCATTTATTTTTAGTTACATTGAGATGCTAATCCCCATTAACTTGGGCATACCGGGCGTAAAGTTAGGATTGGCTAATTTAGTGGTCTTTATTGCACTATATATGGAAGGATGGAAAGGTGCCTTTGGCATTTCAATGGTGAGAATCATTTTAGTTGGTTTTACTTTTTCCAATACCTTTAGTATGTTGTATAGTTTAGCAGGAGGGATTTTGAGCTTCCTCGTTATGCTATTATGTAAAAAATTAAAAGTGTTTAGTAAAATGGGAGTGAGTATTGCAGGGGGTGTTTCTCACAATATCGGACAAATTACGGTTGCTGCATTTGTTGTGAAAAATTCGGGTGTTTTTTATTATCTACCTGTCTTGTTAGTCGCAGGTACCATTACTGGTGCTTTAATTGGTATTTTGGGGGGATTAATATTAAATAGACTTAATCGAATAATGTAGATGAAGGAAAGCGGGCTTTATGGGAGAAATTTTAACAGCAGTTGAAAAAATGAAATTTAAAAATCTTGTAAACCAGGTACTACATATGCCTGGAAATTTTACGCAACCAATATTGGAAATGGCTATTGTATTGGATTGCTCCATTGAGAAAGAAAAATCTGAGCAAATTACGAAGGAAATCGTTCGGTTTTTAAAAGGACAAGGGGAATTATTTCAAAACATTCGTTTAAATACGATACGTTGGGAAGATACGGAAGCTTTTAGGAAAGAGATAACACCTGTTCCATCCTTATTTATGGGGCGATATTTTGATAGCTATGAACAGATGAAAAAAGAAAAAGAAGTTGATAAATTATTGGAAATGTTAAAAAAGTTTTATGCTAGGTCTAAGTTAGTATTATTTATTACCAATGGTAATTTTCACATTTCAGATAAGCGTAGGGTAAGTGATTCCTTAAGGCCATTTTTAAGCCGTAAACTTATATGGATTTTTACGGAAAAAAACAAGGATGCGGTGCTAGAACCAGTAAAAATTCACGTTCAAAACAGGATAATGGAAATATGTAACAATTAAATGGAAAACCCTGCATAAATGCCTTTATTTTTCTTTTAAAAGTAATTAAAATGGGTTGACATTTTCACTTGGAAATGTTATTCTAAGTAAGCATTTTGATGGCGTTAATTTAGTTGCCAAACGGCTATATATTTTTTTCTGTTTCAGAGTCTAAACGGAAAAAGATATAT
>JBKTKK010000434.1:0-1291 GCA_047242405.1 Lachnospiraceae bacterium
GATAACTACGCCCCGAGGGATTTTCACCCTAGATATGTGGCATGCCCGCCACACACGAAAAGGCGAGCTCTTCCTACAAAAAGCTTGCCTTTTATTAATATTCATAAAGAACTTATAGCATAAAAGAAGGACTAACACTTAAATAAAATCGCAATAATATGAAAGAGAGACTGATTCTATTCTCATTTTATTTTTATAATACTTAGAGATACTAATCTCCTGCTATCTTTCTTGACTAGACAATTTATACTACTTCTGTATTATTGAGACGTAACCAGTCTTTTCAATCAATTGCTGGCCTTCATCTGATTGTATCCAATTGATCAATCGCATAAGATTTTTATTTTCATTCCCCTTTACATAAACCGCATAAAACGGACTTGTAATAGGGTAGATATCATCACGTATATGTTCTACCGTTGGGGCGACTCCATCAATCTGTAAGAGCTTGATTTTATTACTTTTTTTCATTGCCTGTGTATAAAAACGGAAAGAATACCCTATTGCATTATCCCGATTTTCATATTCAGCTGTTACGGAAATAATTGCCCCCATACCTGCAGGCACATCCTTTGTCATAGGTTTCATGATTGATTGACCATTCATAAACCGAATCAACGCTGATTGAGAACCACTGCCTTCAGGACGTTGGAAAGCACGAATCTTTTCATCCTTTCCCCCTACCTCTTTCCAATTAGTTATCTTTCCACTATAGATATCCCGAATTTGTTTACTGCTCAAATTTGTTACGGGATTATCTTTATTCACAAAAAAGACAAATGCTTCCTTACCAATCGGAACCTTAACCAATTCTTCCTTTTGCTTTTTAAACATTTCCTCCTGTTTTGACGAAGGAGCAGCCACAAAAATAAGATCTGTTTTCTTCTCTAATAGACGTTCATAGGCGGTAGGTGTTGTTGTGCAGCTAACGATTTCACTAACGTATGGATCATACTCATCCTTAGGATAAAGCGCTTGTACAAAGGATGCATAGACCGGATATAAGGCAGTAGCACCATCCAAACGAACAAGTTCATCTTTTATTTGAAATTGACTTTCCTTATTCAAAGTAGCTATTTTATAACTGTGAAATGGTTTATATTCACTGAGATTCACTTCTGTACCCTTAATTTCATAACGATTTTCCCACATATCATAGCCAAATGTAGCTAACAAAATCACAATGCATGATAAAAATGGTACTACCATAAAAAGCTGCTTACGAAAAGATAACCAGGCATGGCGTCGATAACGATAAAGAACCATTAACCATATATATACATATAGGTTC
>JBKTKK010000435.1:0-1286 GCA_047242405.1 Lachnospiraceae bacterium
GTACTGCGAAATGCCTCTACCAAATGATGTGGTAGTTTTCGTATAAATCCTACCGTATCGGTTAATAACACTTGTTCCCCGCTGTCTAATTCCACCATTCTTGTTGTTGGATCTAGGGTAGCAAACAACTTATCTTCCTCTAGTACACCAGCGGCTGTTAGCTTATTTAATAAGGTAGATTTTCCGGCATTGGTGTACCCAACAATTGCAGCAATTGCCATATGATTTCGACTTCTTTGCTGCCTCGCCACTTCACGATGTTTTTTCACTTGCTCGAGTTCTTGTTTTAATTGCCCAATTCTTTGGTGAATTAATCTTCGATCTGTCTCTAATTTACTTTCCCCTGGTCCTCTCGTACCGATTCCACCGCCAAGCCTCGATAAAGAATTTCGAAGCCCCACTAATCTCGTTGCCCGATATCGCAACTGCGCCAATTCCACTTGGATTTTCCCTTCACTGGTAGATGCGCGGGATGCGAAGATATCCAAGATAACTAAGGTTCGATCCATCACCTTCA
This sequence comes from Lachnospiraceae bacterium, assembly GCA_047242405.1. Taxonomy (GTDB): domain Bacteria; phylum Bacillota; class Clostridia; order Lachnospirales; family Lachnospiraceae; genus Fimimorpha. The sequence goes on from JBKTKK010000435.1 coordinate 518, forward strand.
TCTGTAACGCATCTTCTAGATTTCTAAGCTGCGCGGGGGATAACTCATCGTCGCATACAACTCCCGTCGCATCTAATTGTAACGCCATTTCTCTGATTTCTTCTATTTTCCCCTTCCCTACGTAGGTAGCAGAGTTTTGACGATCTAAGTTCTGAATTACTTTGCCAACTGCAATGGCATGGGCGGTTTCTACCAGTTCCTCTAATTCCTCTAACGATTCCGCCGTATCATCATTTTTTCCGGTCGATACCCCAACTAAAATCAGTCGTTCTTGCTTCTCATTTAATTCTACCATATATCCTCCACATTCGTTACCGTGTCTTTAAAAATGCCATCTCTTTCATTAAGGTTTCATCATAGGAATAAGTATCTCCAAATTCCTTTAGTTTATCATAGGCCGTTTTATAATCTCCCTTGTATTCATAAACGAGTGCCTCATTCCATTTCAAGTCTCGAATCATAGAACCATCATCTAAACTGATTCCCTGTTTTATCATTTGCAATGCACTATCATAATCTTCTTGCTTAATTTTGCATATTGCTAACTGATTATATACCTTTGCACTCTGCTTTTCATTTTTTGCCATGTATTGTTCATATAGGGCAATTGCCTCATCAAACCTTTCCTCATCTTCATATAAACGTGCCAAATATAAGATTCCCTCTTCACTTCCATTGTTGGCAGCTGCTTGAAATTCGCCTTCGGCACTCTCATTTTGAGATAACAGGTAAAAAATCTTACCGCGCATTAACTTGTCACTATTTCCAT
>JBKTKK010000436.1:0-1282 GCA_047242405.1 Lachnospiraceae bacterium
ACTATAAGGAAAATGGAGGAGTAATCTTCCCAAATCCTAATGCACCGACAGGAATTTCAGAGTCAAAGTTATTAATCGAAGATATCGTTAAGCATAACGAAGATGTAATCATTATAGTAGATGAAGCCTATGTGGATTTTGATGACAGTGGATCTGCCATCGATTTGATCGATAAATATGAGAATCTATTAGTTGTTCAAACATTTTCCAAATCTAGGTCTATGGCAGGAATGCGAATCGGTTTTGCAATTGGTTCAAAAGAAGTAATTGCAGCGTTAAATAATGTGAAATATTCTTTTAACTCTTATACAATGGATGCTTTAAGTTTACATATGGGGGTAGAGGCGGTAAGGGATGTTTCCTACTTTAATAGTAGGGTAGAACAGATTGTAAGCACGAGAGAATGGGTGAAGGAAGAATTAAAACATCTATCCTTTACGTTTCCTGACTCAAAGGCCAACTTTATATTTGCAAAACATACTACGATAGAAGCAAAACATATCTTTCAAGAATTAAAGTCTAAAAATATTTACGTGCGTTATTTTGATAAGCCTCGGATTGATAACTATTTACGGATATCAATTGGAACGAGGGAAGAAATGGAAGTATTTATAGAGGCGTTGAAGGATATTATTAAGAATTAATAAGAATGAGATGTGCCCGGTTTATAAACCGGGCACATCGTATTAAGACCTTACAGTGTATCATCGGATAGGTGGTGGATCCATTTATCTGTTCGAAAACGAAGGCGGAATACGATGCTGCGAAAGAGCCAATCGACTAACATAGCAACCCAAACCCCTAACAATCCTAGATGGAAATATAAGGACAATAAATAACTAAATCCGATACGAAAAGTCCACATGGAAAAAATAGAAATCAGCATAATGAATTTTGCATCTCCACCTGCTCGGAGAGCATTTGGAAGGGAAAAGGAAGGCGTCCATAAAAAAATGCAAAATACACCGTGTACAATTATAATCTGGCGAGCCATTGTGAATGCTTCTGGTGTTAAACGATAAAATCCTAATATAAGGTTCAACGATAATAAAATCGTAATATTTAAAATAGCTAACGAGCAGTAGGAAATCTTCATGAGTTTTTTTATGTATCGTCTAGCTTCGTCGTATTGTTTTGCACCTAAGGTTTGGCCAACTACAGTTATCATGGCTAAGCCAATGGCACTTCCTGGTATTACCTCAAATGAAGCAATGGTATTGCCTACTGCATTTGCTGCAATTGCATTTGTTCCAAAGGTAGAAACGAGACTTGCAACTAATAT
>JBKTKK010000437.1:0-1275 GCA_047242405.1 Lachnospiraceae bacterium
TTCATAACTACTTAATGCTTCTTCTAGCGATTGATTGCCATTTTCCATTTGTAGTATTATTTCATTTATTTTTTCTAAAGTTTCATCAATTGTCAGTGCCTTTGCCATAATCTCCTCTTTTCTTTATGATTTTAGCATCTGCTTGACCATCCGCCAGCTGTATATGAACCATCTTTCCCACTTCTAATTGCTTTGTAGACTCTACTGGCCTATTTTCTTCATCTGTTACAAATAAATACCCACCACTTAAACGGTCAAGGGGAGATAATCCATTTAAACGTTCTGCCATAAGAGCCAATCTATGCTTATAATCATTCATCCTGTTAGCGATTACGACCCCAAGACGCGTCTGCAAATCCGAAAGGTATTGCTTCTCTTGCAATATCTTATATTTCGGGTGTGAAAGTTTTAGGCGCATCTGTGCTTGGTCCATTCGATTTTTATAAAGATCAACTTTGGATTGTAACAGTTTTGTTAAAGTATTTTCTCGATCCATCAACTGTTCTAAAAAAAGGCGATAATCGAATACCGCCAGCTCTGCCGCAGCAGATGGAGTTGGTGCCCTTAAATCGGCTACATAATCGGCAATTGTTACATCGGTTTCATGTCCTACTGCAGATATTATTGGCGTATTACATTCAAAAATAGCCCTTGCTACTTCTTCTTCGTTAAATGCCCATAAATCTTCCATCGACCCACCACCACGACCGACAATAATACAGTCAACACCTTTTTCCTCTAACTTTTGAATCCCCGTTACAATACTGGCAACTGCACCATCCCCTTGTACAAGGGCTGGATATAAGATTAATTGTACATAGGGATTTCTTCGGGTTGAGATATTTATAATATCATGGATTGCCGCACCAGAGGAGGCTGTAACAACGCCAATTTTTTTACAATACCTCGGAATTGGCTGTTTATATTCTTGTGCAAACATTCCCATATCTGCTAACTTTACCTTCAATTCTTCAAACAGCCGATATAAATCGCCGGCCCCATCCAAATGAATTTCAGAAGCGTATAGCTGATATTTCCCGTCTCTTTCATAAACATTTATAGTTCCGCCAGCAATTACTTTTTGCCCCTCTCGCATTGAAAAAGATAACCCCTTGCGATTCCCAGCAAACATAATGCAGGAAAGTATACCACTTTCATCTTTAATCGTAAAATATATATGACCCGATGGATGGTATTTACAGTTGGAAACTTCTCCCTTGACAAATATACGATTCAAGGCATAATCTTGCGTAAACATGTTCTTAATATAGGTGT
>JBKTKK010000438.1:0-1274 GCA_047242405.1 Lachnospiraceae bacterium
GAAATGAGCAACGATTTTGATGTTGCTGTTCTAGAATTAGGAATGAATGTTCCTGGAGAATTGGAATTAATTTCAAAAATGGCGCAATTATCGATGGCGGTAATTACAAACATTGGCGTCGCTCATATTGAATATTTTGGAACAAGTGAAAATATTTGCAAAGAGAAGATGACAATAACGAAGGGATTGAAAGAAGACGGTATTTTATTTTTAAATGGAGATGATCCGTTACTATATGAATACCGAGAATTGACTGGATATCCATACGTCCTTTATGGAACACGAGAAGAATGTGAATATCGTGCCGTTAATGTTAGGATGGAAAATGGTAAGTATTGTTTTGATTTTATTTACCACGGAAAGAAGGTTCCAGTGGTGCTATCGGTTCTTGGCATGCATAATGTTATAAATGCAGCCGGTGCGTTAGCAGTTGCAGATCGAAGTGGAGTTTCGGTTGAAGATGCGGCAAAGGCTCTGTCTACCTTTACTGGTTTTCAAAATCGTCTGCAAATTTACAAAATAAAAGGCTATACTTTAATTGATGATACGTATAATGCAAGCCCTGATTCGATGAAGGCTGGAATTACCGTATTAACAGGAATGGATGAACCAGGTCGGAAAATTGCCGTCTTAGGTGATATGTTTGAACTAGGTAAAAATGCACCTATGTATCACTATGAAGTGGGAGAATTTGCAGCCAAACAACAGATCGACGAATTATTATTAATTGGAGAACTAGCAAAAAACATAGGAGCAGCATTAGAAGATAGCCAATGTGCCATGAAACAAACCTATTTCGATTCAAACGAAGGAATCGCCAACTATTTAAACAAGACTCTAAATGAGGGAGATGTTGTTTATTTAAAGGCCTCCAACGGAATGAAGTTAAAAGAAATAACCGCCATGCTTCAGAAAGATGCGCAATAAGGAGCAAACATGCCTACTTATGCTAATATCATTGTAGATATTTCACATGAACAATTAGATAAAACTTTTCAATATAAGATTCCCGATTCCTTGCAATCACAGGTTGGAATCGGGAGTCTTGTTTTTATACCTTTTGGCCGAGGGAACCGAATGATTAAAGGCTATGTCATAGAGTTAACCGATAAACCAGAATTTGATCCGAATCGAATGAAAGATATCGCAGATCTTGCAAAAGGTGGAATCGCGGTAGAATCCCAATTAATTCAATTAGCGTCATGGATTAAAGTACATTATGGGTCAACGATGATACAAGCCTTAAAAACGGTTATGCCAATAAAGGATAAGGT
>JBKTKK010000439.1:0-1274 GCA_047242405.1 Lachnospiraceae bacterium
AGGCATAATACACGTATGGAAGCCAAGCTTAACCGCTTCATTTACCCTTTGGGCTGCCATGCTAACGGCACGAACTTCTCCAGAAAGTCCAACTTCACCAAAAATCATTGTATGCTCATCGATTGGTTTATCTTTCATACTAGAGATAACCGCCATCACGATACCTAAATCCAAAGATGGTTCATTTATTTTCATCCCACCTGTAATATTTACATATGCATCGCATTCGGACAACGGTAGATGTAACCTTTTTTCTAATACTGCCATTAACAGATTGACACGATTATAATCCGTACCTGCTGCTGTACGCCTAGGCATACCAAAATTAGTACGACAAATTAAAGCTTGTATTTCTAGTAAGATCGGCCTTGAGCCTTCCACGGCACAAGTTACGATAGAGCCAGATGCCCCTTCTGGGCGCCCATTCAACATATACTGGGATGGATTTTCTACACAGGCTAAACCTTCTTGCTTCATCTCGAACACACCAATTTCGTTTGTGGAACCAAAACGATTTTTTACCGCTCTTAAAATACGATAGACCGCATTACGATCCCCCTCAAAATATAAGACCGTATCTACCATATGTTCTAAAACTCTAGGACCCGCAACTACCCCTTCTTTTGTTACATGCCCTACTAAAAATATAGAAATTCCTAGTCCTTTTGCAATCTGCATTAGAACATTGGTAGATTCTCTTACTTGGCTAACACTTCCCGGGGCGCTTGAAATATCTTCTCGAAACATTGTTTGAATCGAATCGATGATAACAATTTCTGGTGCTGTTTCTTTTATTGATTTTTCAATGGTGTCTAAGTTTGTTTCACTTAATAACAATAAATCACCGCCAAAATTCCCCATTCGATTTGCTCTCATTTTTATTTGAGCTAACGATTCTTCTCCGGAAACATATAGTACCTTTCGTCCAATACCTGATAAATTTTGACAAGTTTGAAGCAGCAAGGTAGATTTTCCAATTCCCGGGTCTCCACCAACTAAAATCAGGGAACCTTGTACAATCCCTCCTCCTAGAACTCTGTCAAGTTCTTTTAAACCCGTACTTATTCTAGCTTCTTCTCGAATTGATATATCATGAATGGATGTTGGTTTTGCCGCTGTGGTTGCTATACTTCGGTTACTGCCTGTTGCCTTTTTTGCAACGGGCTCCTCTACAAAAGTATTCCATTGCCTACATCCGGGACACTGGCCCATCCACTTTGCAGATTCGTATCCACATTCTTTACAGAAAAAAACACTTGTTTTTGCTTTTGCCA
>JBKTKK010000440.1:0-1243 GCA_047242405.1 Lachnospiraceae bacterium
AAATTTGTCTTTTTCGTTTTCTAGTCATTTTCCCGTCTCTCATTTATTTAAGTACCTATTAAGCAATCTATAAATTTGTTTTCTTTTTCCCATCCCCCTCTTTGCAAACTCTTAACTCGTGACAAAGCCGCTCCAGTGGAATCTGCATAGAACCTTGCAATACACGCCATAAACAAAAGAACACGTGGCACATTACCACTATATTACGTAATGCGTCCTGCAGTTGAAAACAATTGCCATATGTAATAAAATACCATTTAAAATCGATCCAATTGTCCTCTGACTCAACGGTAGAAGCGAGAACCCCATCCTTTATTTTCTCTACAATATCATGACCATAAGATTTTTTATGTTTTGTATACGCACATAAATGAGCCACATCCATGAAGAATCCGGATATACAGCCAGTATAACTGATTAGACAAATCATTGATATCAAAATAGCCATTAATTTATGATATCTCTTCCTCTTCATTATGCATCTCTCCTATTTGTTTTTTATAGAAATTGTTTCTTCCCATTATATAACAGGAGAAGATTTTTCACAATTCTTTTTTTCCGGAATATGCTAAATTAAAAGTATCGTATGGAGTTCTTTGTGGTTGACCAAAAACTTGATAATCAATTAAATTTAGCCCTATCCACACCAGAGGAACAACGTAAAAAAACGCTTGATCTTAATGTTGGTTATGACGATAGAGACGGAACGTGGGAAATCATCGTTCGATATGTAGGGAATTTAGCTGAATTATTGGCACCCTATCCTGAAATCAAAGTCGTCCCACTCCTTGGCGGCTTTGCAATTATAACTTTGCCTCAACGTTATATTTCTTCTATATCCGCATTACCCCAAATTGAATTTGTTGAAAAGCCAAAAAGATTGTTTTTCGCTCTAAGTCAAGCGCTTACTGCTTCCTGTATTCCGCCGGTTACAAGACCTCCTTTTTCCTTAGATGGAAGTGGATTAATTGTAGGTGTCATTGACTCTGGACTCGCCTTGACTCATCCGGATTTTCGTAATGAAGATGGCACAACAAGGGTGCTCTGCTTTTGGGATCAGACAGCTACGGGCACACCACCGGAAGGATACTTAATAGGTAGGGAATATACACAACAAGAGATTAATGAAGCCCTTCAAAATAATACACCCCTTCCCGTTGACCTAAGTGGACACGGTACCGCGGTCACTGGAATCGCCGCAGGTAATGGCCGCGGTGGAACCTTGCAAAACGTAGGTGTTGCC
>JBKTKK010000441.1:0-1213 GCA_047242405.1 Lachnospiraceae bacterium
AACATCGGTTTATGCCTGGTAGGTGTTGTAATTGGAGAATTCTTAGCCGCAAAACAAGGGCTTGGATATTTAATTATATACGGGTCGCAAGTATTCAAACTCGATTGGGTAATTATGAGTATCGTTATTCTTTGTATTGTTGCCATGGGCTTGTATTCCATCATTAACTTAATCGAAAAAAAATATCATTAATTACAGACCGTAACAAAAGAGGGATATCGCAATATACTATATTGCAATATCCCTTCCCTCAATGAAACATTTCAACTTCTCTACGTTCTCCGAAATATTCTTCTAAATATTGCGTTATTTCCGTTGCCTCATAAGTTTTTGCACCTTGTACACAAACCTTTACACATTTCATACAATTAATACAAATATCCGCTGCATAGTCTAAAGTGTTCGCCGATATGGCTTCTACCGGGCACTCCCGTACACAAATTTGACAGTTGTTGCAAAGTTCCTGGTGAAATAATTTCGGTACATGTTTCATCGTTTTGGGCTCTTGCTGTCCACTGCCTGTTATCTCTAGTGTCGAAAAATTCTTATGTTCTAATTTATCTTTCATCATATGGGTAAACTTATGAATTGCACAAAGATCCTCTTCATCTGGTCGATTGGCTCCTAACTTCTCTGAAAATGTATGAGGAATAATACATGCTAACCCACCAATGCATAGAAAACCTCTTTCGGATAATCTATGTTGCATTTGTACCAAGGTATCTCCATAATCCCTATTACCATACCCAACTAGTATTATGCATGGAGTATCTTCTCCTCTTAAATTTGTAAATAGGCCATCTACAACCGGTAGTTGCCCCCCATAGACAGGTGCCGCTGCAATCAGTAAGTCTTCTTTTTCAAAGTAAATCTCTTTTCTTCTATTTTCTCTTTTCCCTAAATCAATTGTAAACGGTCTGGTGGTAAATTCACTTGCTACCAAATCTGCCGCCTTTTTCGTCCCTCCAGTTGGACTAAAATACGCCACCGATACCTTTGATTTTCTCATATGAATCTCCTCCCTATTTCAATATACCTTGGCTATAAAATTGTCCGAATATCAATTATAGCCCACTCCCCAAAAATTGGAAAGTAGTTTCCTATCACTTTTTTAGATACAATCCGACAAAATATACAAAAAAACCCCACAAAGCGGCAATGATATGATCCTCCTAAAGTAGACATGGTAAATAACCAAAATCTACTTTAGGAG
>JBKTKK010000442.1:0-1194 GCA_047242405.1 Lachnospiraceae bacterium
CCCCGGTGTTTATGACATCCATTCGCCTCGTGTTCCAACGGTGGAAGAGATTGAAAACGCTCTTTGTCTTATGCTGGAAAAAATACCGCAGGAAAATCTGTGGGTCAATCCAGACTGTGGCTTAAAGACACGTAGAAAAACGGAAACCATCGATAGCTTAAAAAATCTTGTTCAGGCAGCGAAGAATATGAGAAAAGCAATCTAGGAAAGTTTCCCTCTTAGAAAGGGGAAGAAACACAGCGTAACTAAAAAGATATGGATGAGATACTTACTTTTGTAAACTTTTATCGCGACTGATCCAAAGAATAGGTAACATCTCAAGTGGCAAAAGAAACTTACGAGGATTAAAAAAGCGATCATAACAGGAAGATAATAAAATAACTAAAGTAAAGGGGATATGTAATTAGCGCAAATCCCCTTTCGAGTTAATATTGGTCAATTGACTGTAAAAAACAATCTTCTTCCAAACAGGAGATTGCATTTTGAATCGACGCCATATCTTGCGCATTTATTTCAATGGTAATCGGAATAATCGTATTTTGTGCGGAGCAATAAAGAGAACGTATGATACGTTCAAATTTCTTATTAACAATAATGACACTATTCTTTTTAGTACATAAGAAATCCATATCTTGTGCGTTAAAAAGATATGGTGTGACTACTATTCTATGTGTAGAGAAATTTTTGAAAAGAAACAGTTTTATAGCTTCAAGTTCGGCAATTAAATAGGATACAATAACAATTTCTACCGGTTGTATAAATTGATGAAGTATAATTAAGTGTGGTTTCTATCGTTTTTCGGAGGTATTTTTTCATATCTTGATAAATAAATAATTCTTTAAATTTTCCAAATTCACTCGATTTTGGAAAATTTAAAGGATATTGTTTCCTTTTCCATGAGAGAATTAAAAGACACTCGAAATAACCGTACTCAATTGAAGTTTGTTCAAGAAAATGCAAATCAATAACCTGGTTGGTTGCCAGAAGAAAAGTACGGGCTAATTGTATTGACTTCTTATCAATGCCGCAACAGTCAACGCCGTATTTATAATAGAGCAATGCAATCAGAAAACGAACTCGATACTCTTCACCGATAACTTTATTACATACCACATCAAGCCCAATTGCATGAAGATATTCTAAACATTTTTCCCTACTCCGATATGCGGTTGACTTCGGAAGGAAAGGATCGTC
>JBKTKK010000443.1:0-1190 GCA_047242405.1 Lachnospiraceae bacterium
GTGAGATTAACAAGGATGGTTTAGAAAGCTACGTCCTCCCAGCCAGCGAGTACGCCAAAATCACAGTAAAGCCTAAATTGGGCTTTTTGTGGGGGGCTTCTATCGGAGAGGCAAAACAATATTTCTATACAAAATGGTTACCCAAAAGTTCCTTTGAAGCATTGAATTTGGAATATGAGTATCACACAGAAAGAAGCACGGAAAGGCAGCCAACGATTGACATTATCTTTGCCATTCGACGCAAAGCGATCAATTAAAATCAGACAAATCTCATTTTTTTAACTTAACGCTATTGGTAGAAAGAAAAATAAGCAATTCCCAGTTTGTTGAACTGCACTAATGCAGCCTTTTGGGATAAGGTGTATCATCAAATAGTAATTTGGAGGACTTGAAATGGCATGTTATTTTTGTGTTGATGTATATTTTAATAAAGATAATGAACGTAATGAATATGATGAATATATTGCAATGGTAAAACCAATCGTAGAAGCTTATGGCGGTAAGTATCTTGTTAGAAGTGAAAATGTAATGGCACTCTCAGAAACCAGAACACCAAATAGAGTGATTCTAATTCGTTTCCCAAATAAGGAAGCATTGGATAAATGTTTTGGATCTAAAGAATATATCTCCATTATGCATAAGAGAACATCAACAGTGGATGCAAGGGCTGTTGTGATTAATGAGGAAATATTATGAAGATACATCAAATTGTATCGCTGTTCGTTGAAATTCGGTCAGGTAGACTCTGACCGTGCCGACGGGGGTCCTCCTTGTGATAGGCCGCTCTTGTATTCTAACCTAAAGGAGAAATCGTATGTATGAAAGAATGTTAAATAAACAAGCTGTGCCGACCATTGAGGAAATGACATCGTATTGTGGAGTAAACGCCGAATTATTTACAATGCTGAATCAGTGGTTATCAAATCAATATTGCACTTTGCAGGAAACGGTTTTCCCCTATGGCAATCATTATGGATGGGGAATTGCTCACAGATCAAAGAAAAAGCTGCTCTGCAATATTTTTCCGGAAGATAATGCTTTTACAGTAATGGTCCGGCTTTCTGACCGGCAGTTTGCTTCGGTCTATGGAAATATGCAAAAATACACGCAGGAATATATGGATCATAAATACCCCTGCGGCGATGGCGGATGGATACATTATCGTGTGAAATGCAAAGAACATTTGGAAG
>JBKTKK010000444.1:0-1132 GCA_047242405.1 Lachnospiraceae bacterium
GTAGTGCTTAATAGCGCTAGTTCCTTCCTTCAACCAGAGATTCTTTCCCTTGGCGTAGAATGGTTGGAAAAGGCATTAGAAGAAAATGAGGGATTAAAGTTTTATGATCGTATTATCAAAGAAATGATACGCCATAATGCCCATACCTTATCCCCAGAACAGGAAACGCTTCTTGCGGAAGCAGCAGAATTAGGGAACAGCCCAAGTCATATTTACGGCTTGTTTAGCAATGCAGATATGAAATTCCCTTTCATCAAAGATGAAGAAGGAAATGAAGTAGAGTTAACCCATGGAAACTTTGTTCCTTTTGAAGAAAGTAGCGATCGCCGTGTAAGAAAAGACGCCTATGAAGCACTTTATGGTGTATATGGACAATATAAAAACAGTATTGCGGCAATGTTCCAGGCAAATATTAAAAAGGCGATGTTTTTTGCAAAGGCTCGAAAATATTCGTCAACACGTGCCTTCTACTTAGATGATTCGAATATTCCAGAAGCGGTATACGATAATTTAATTGATACTGTCCATAAGAATCTATCAAAAATGCATCGTTATGTAACACTTCGTAAAAAGATGTTAGGGGTAGACCAACTCCATTTTTACGATGTGTATACTTCCCTCTTAAGTGACTTTAAGAAGGAATTTACCTATGAACAGGCAAAAGAAATGGTAAATGATGGATTAAAGCCAATGGGAGAGGAATATTTACAAATTCTTAATGAAGGCTTTAACAATGGCTGGGTTGATGTTTACGAAAACGTTGGAAAAAGAAGTGGAGCCTATTCTTTTGGTAGTTACGAATCTGATCCATACGTTCTAACAAACTTCCATGGTACCTTGGATAACGTATTTACATTGGCCCATGAAATGGGACATTCGATTCACAGCTATTACTCAAGAAAAAATCAAAGCTATGCTTATTCCGATTATAAAATCTTCGTTGCAGAAGTAGCCTCTACTTGTAATGAAGCACTGCTCATTCATGATTTACTAAAAAAGACAGAGGATAAGAAGGAAAAAGCCTATTTATTGAATCACTTTATGGAAAGCTTTAAGAGTACGTTATACCGTCAAGCGATGTTTGCAGAGTTTGAAATGATTTGCCATAGAAGAGCAGAGGCAAATGAAGTGT
>JBKTKK010000445.1:0-1125 GCA_047242405.1 Lachnospiraceae bacterium
GCTCTCACACTATTGCAGCCATGAGCGATATTGGCAAATGGGCCACCGTGTACGAGAGCAGGTGTATGTTCCAAAGTTTGGATAACATTTGGTTTAATGGCATCTTTTAATAACGCTGCCATGGATCCAACCGCCTTTAAGTCTTTTGCGGTAACTGGTTCCCCATTATAATTGTATGCAACAACGATTCGTCCTAATCTATCTTTTAAATCATTCATGTCATTACTTAAACATAAAATTGCCATAATTTCCGACGCAACCGTAATAACAAAATGGTCTTCTCTTACAACACCATCCGCTTTTGCACCAAGTCCTACGACAATATTGCGTAATACGCGATCGTTCATATCGAGACAACGTTTCCACGTAATTTGTCTTGTATCGATACCAAGTTCATTTCCCTGCTGTATATGGTTGTCTAATAAAGCAGCTAACAAATTATTTGCTGAAGTAATGGCATGAAAATCTCCTGTAAAATGAAGATTTAAATCTTCCATTGGTACAACCTGGGAATAACCTCCACCAGATGCACCACCTTTAATACCAAAGCATGGCCCTAAAGAAGGCTCACGTAATGCAATCATTGCTTTTTTCCCCATTTTATTAAGTGCCTGTCCTAAACCGACACTAATTGTCGTTTTTCCCTCTCCAGCCGGAGTTGGATTAATGGCAGTAACTAAAACTAATTTTCCATCAGGGCGATCCTTCACCTTTGACCAAAGTTCATCGGAAAGTTTCGCCTTATATTTTCCGTAAAGTTCAAGGTCATCTTCTGTGATATCATACCCTTTAACGATATCACGAATGTGGTATAATTCCGCTTCCTGTGCAATTTGTATATCTGTTTTCATGGAAAATCCTCCTAAACTTTTTCTTCTATAGACGACTGGAATTCCTCCAGTGACATCAACACTTTTCTCGGTTTCGTACCCTCTTCTTCTCCTACAACACCAGCTTCACATAGCTGGTCCATAATGCGGGCTGCTCGATTGAAGCCAATTTTAAATACACGTTGTAGCATACCAATAGAAGCTTTATCCTTTTCTATAATAAATTTTGCAGCACGTTCGAAATATTCATCCCGCGCACTTGCCGCTTCATTGTTTATTGATGACTCCTGAATTG
>JBKTKK010000446.1:0-1081 GCA_047242405.1 Lachnospiraceae bacterium
GGACTTTGGAAGAGAGCAGTTTGATAAAGATATGGGCCAGTTTTCCGGTGGTCAAAAGAAAAAAGTATTACTTGCGAAGAGTTTAGCAGACCAGGCACATCTTTTTGTCTGGGATGAGCCGTTAAATTTCGTCGATATTTTATCGAGGGTACAAATGGAAGATCTTATCCTTCGTTATGCCCCTACCCTCGTTTTTGTGGAGCATGATAGTATGTTTGCAAAACATGTTGCAACGAAGGAATTAAGGTTATAGTGATCAATGGAAAAAATATAATATATTTTTGAAGGAGTGGGAGGATTCTATGAAAAATTGGATAAAGTTAGAGGGGGAATCAATTGGCCACTTAGTACCTCTTTTTAAAGATATGAAAGATACGTGTATTCTTTCTTGTTTACAGGGGAAGATGGGTCAATGTTGGGCCGATGATGGGAATTCACCTACGGCGGCTGCCTTACAAGTGGGAGATTTTTGCTTTTTAGCAGGAGATTCCAATGCGAAAGGTACGAGGGAAATGATGAAACGTTTTTATGAGCGATTCAGGCGTGAAACATTATTTGTCATTGTAGAAAAATCCCAATGGGGGGATCAATTGTTGGAGGTTTATCAAAAGAATTGTAAGAAGATTACTCGTTATGAAATAAAAAAGAAAACAGAGCCCTTTGATTGTACGTTATTGGAGCGTAAAATAAAAAACATACAAGAGCCCTATGAAATTGTAAAGGCAGATGAAAATATCTATTATCAAATGTTAAGAGAAGAATGGTCCAAAGATTTTTGTGCAAACTTTCAATCCGTTTCCGATTATATGGAGCATGGTTTGGGGTTTGTAGCCTTATATAAGGGAGAAATCGTTGCAGGTACTTCTTCTTATACTTGGTATGAACAAGGGTATGAAATTGAAGTGGTAACGAAAGAAGCGTTCCGACGTAAGGGGCTTGCAACTGCCACTTCTGCCGCATTTATCTTAGAATGCCAAAAAAGAGGAAAGTATCCAAGTTGGGATGCGGCAAATATGGCAAGTGTGCATTTGGCTGAAAGCCTAGGTTATGAATTTGAGAAAGAATACGATACGTACCGAAT
>JBKTKK010000447.1:0-1076 GCA_047242405.1 Lachnospiraceae bacterium
GTTGGAAAGAGGCTTCGTCATGATAATGTGCAAGCTTCTTGTATTTCTGTAGAGATAAAAGATGTAGACTTTAATTGTGTATCACATCAAAGACAAATGTTGACCTATACGGATGTAACAAATGAAATTTATGAAGTAGCCTTGCAACTTTATCGAGAACTGTGGGATGGAAGAACGGCAATTAGGCAGATCGGGGTAAGAGCGGGTAAAGTTTCAAATACTGGGTATCGTCAGTATAATTGTTTTGACGGATGCAAATACGACAGGTTGAGACTTTTAGATCAAGCAATTGATAAAATTAGGGAGAGATATGGAGATGATTCGGTTATGCGTAGTTCTTTTTTACAGTCACCTGTTTATCATTTGTGTGGTGGGATTTTGCCTGAAAAAAGGCGAATTACCTATTAAAGAAAGTAGGAGACTTGTTTGATCGGGAAACATTATTTAGTGGATGTAATTGCATCCTTTAATACGGAAGAGAAAATAAAACCGCTCTATCTTAGACTGGAAGATGAGTCGCATAATATCCAGACGGTAACCATTGATCGCATCATCGCAGATAAGGAACAGCAGTTGGCAGGATCAAAAATGATTAAGTACTATTGCCAATTGTCCGTCGGGAAGGAATCTAGAACCTGTGAATTGGTTTATAATGTGGAGAGACATTCCTGGTGGATTTATAATGATAAAATGTAACCCTGTTCATCCGTAGTACGGATGACAGGGAAAAAATCAAAGGATAAATTTTACCTTACCTTTTCTTGGCCTTGGCATAGGGGCAATTCCCTCTGTGTAACCTAAAGCAGCAATTCCGCCTGCAAAGTGATTATCTGGTATACCAAAATCAGATAGAATGGTACGAATTGCAGGAACATCGCAGATTGTTTTTAATTGATTAATCCACACAGAACCAATGCCAAGAGAATGGGCAGCTAGGAAAATATTCTCTAATGCACAAGCGCAATCAGCTATGGCATTTGAATTATCTTTTTCGTTTGTTACGATAATTATCGTATCAGCTCCAAAAAAAGTATAGTTTTCACGGCTAAGTTCATCTCCAATTGCCTGTTCTAGTC
>JBKTKK010000448.1:0-1075 GCA_047242405.1 Lachnospiraceae bacterium
GTCATGGCCTATGAAATTGGGGAGTTTACACATGGACCGCATCGATTAATCAAAGAGGGCTCTTACCATATCTTTTTAAGTGGCGGGCCAACGACAGAGTTAACGGAAAGAGTAAATCTATATACCCAAAGTTTTACAAAAAATACTTTACTGATAACAGAAAAGGCAGGAGAGATAACTGTAGACCTTTCTTGCGAAACTCCCGGTGTGGAGTTACTGTATACTTTGATTTTTCAAGTATTGGCAAATGAGTGGGCATTACAAACAGGATTTAATCCAGACAAAAAAGTTCATGAAGCATTTTTTGCTTTTGTGGGTACAAAAGATTAGGAGTGGGAAAAGATATGTCATTAAAAATTGCTATTATTGGTGCAGGAAGTGTATATACACCAGAAATAATTGAAGGATTAGCGCAAAGTAAAGAGAAATTACCTGTAACAGAATTAACCTTGATGGATATTAATCCGGATCGTTTAGAAATTATGTATAATTTTTTAAATCGTTATAAAAAATTTCATCAATTATCGTTTGCTATTCGTAAAACAGAAAACTTAGAAGAAGTTAAAGGTCAAGATTTTATTTTAATAAATTCGAGTAGGGGGAATCAAGCAAGGATTCACGATGAAAAGATTCCTCTGAAATACGATGTGATTGGTCAAGAAACTACAGGGCCAGGGGGCTATATGAAGGCGTTGCGTACAATTCCAGCTATAGTAGAAATTGCGAAAGCTGTTGAAAAACATAATCCAGAAGCATGGCTAATTAACTATGCTAATCCTACAGGTATTTTAGCAGAAGCAGTCCGTAATTATACCAAAACAAAATTTATCGCTTTATGTGCAGGTGGTATGCGTCCAAGAACTTGGGTCGGGTGGGCACTTGATGCAAATTATAAAGAAGTAACGTATGATTTTGTCGGGTTAAACCATATGAATTTTGCTTATAATATTCGCGTAGATGGTCGTAAAATTACAAAAGAGGAATTTGATAAAGTAGCAGATATTCATGAAACCGTGGCCCCAGAATTAATCAAAAAATTGAATGCTCTACCTAGTCTATACTGTCAATATTACTT
>JBKTKK010000449.1:0-1009 GCA_047242405.1 Lachnospiraceae bacterium
ACTTTAATTGAGAAGTTAGGAATCAGAAAGTAATTTACTTGATAGGGTGGAGAAATCCACCCTACATTTATAGTATTATAGGTATTGGTAGAAGAAATCCCCGAGACCGCTGAAAAGTATATAAACCGGTTTGATTTGTGTGTTTTTCAGTAGTTTCGGTATCTTCTGCCACGAAATTAATTAAAGGAGATACAATTATGTTTAAAAGTTTTTCAATGGATTTAGCGGGTAGAAAATTAACCGTTGATATTGGTAGAGTAGGTGCACAGGCAAACGGAGCTGCATTTATGCACTACGGAGATACGGTTGTTCTTTCTACTGCAACGGCTTCTAAGGAGCCAAGAGAGGGGATTGATTTTTTCCCATTAAGTGTAGAATATGAAGAAAAATTATACGCAGTAGGTAAAATTCCAGGTGGATTCAATAAGAGAGAAGGAAAAGCCTCTGAAAATGCAATTCTTACGTCTCGTGTTATCGACCGTCCAATGCGACCACTTTTCCCAAAAGATTATAGAAACGATGTAACTTTAAATAACCTTGTAATGTCTGTTGATCCAGACTGTAGTCCAGAACTTACAGCAATGTTAGGATCTGCTATCGCTGTTGCAATTTCAGACATTCCATTTGACGGTCCGACTGCTAGTACACAAGTTGGTATGATTGATGGGGAGTTAATTTTCAATCCAACAAACGCACAAAAGGCTGTGTCTGATTTAGCTTTAACAGTGGCTTCTACAAAAGAAAAAGTAATCATGATTGAAGCTGGAGCAAATGAAGTTCCAGAGGCGAAGATGATTGAAGCCATTTTTGCTGCACATGAATTAAACCAAGCAATTATTCAGTTTATTGACCAAATCGTAGCAGACTGCGGTAAGCCAAAGCATGAATATAAGAGCTGTGATGTTCCAGAAGATTTATACAATGATATGGTCGCTTTCATTACACCAGAAAAAATGGAAGAAGCTGTATTTACGGATGATAAACAAACGAGAGAAGAAAATATATATGT